>CAYZAR010000050.1:9095-9336 GCA_964476455.1 uncultured Micavibrio sp. | reverse complement strand
CCGTGGGACATAGACCATGTGGCAATCGGAGCATCGATTGCTTGTTCGGGATGTTGTTTGACCGCTGTTGAAAAAAGCGGACATTCTTTTGTGGTGGATGTGTCGGCAGAAAGCCTTTCGAAAACCAATCTTGGCAATTGGCATGAAGGAAGCCGTATCAATCTTGAATCCTCCCTCAAAGTGGGAGATGAACTTGGCGGACATATTGTTTCCGGTCATGTAGATGCTTTGGCTTGCGTTG
>CAYZAR010000050.1:8475-9085 GCA_964476455.1 uncultured Micavibrio sp. | reverse complement strand
ATCAAGCGGGAAGGGGATTCCCATCGCCTTAAAATCAGGGTTCCTCAAGCCTTCAAACATTATCTCGCTCCCAAAGGATCAGTTGCGCTTGATGGAGTGTCCTTGACTGTTAACGAGGTTGAAGATGATGTTTTCGGGGTCAATATCATTCCACACACTTGGGCAGTAACTTCTTTGGGTCAGTGCAAGGTTGGCGACTATCTCAATTTGGAAATTGATGTTTTGGCCCGCTATGTTGCCAGAATGCTGGGGAAAGAGTCATGACTTTTTGTGTTGTCAAACGGGAGCCCCAAATCAATATTTCTTCTTCGGAAGAAATTATCGAAGAAGCGCGGAACGGGCGGATGTTTATTTTAGTGGACGACGAAGACCGCGAGAACGAGGGCGATTTAATCGTTCCCGCTCAAATGGCCACACCTGAAATTATCAACTTCATGGCCAAGGAAGGGCGAGGCTTAATTTGCCTTGCGATGGATGCCAATTTAATTGATCGTCTCAACTTGCCGCTCATGGGACAACAACAAGCGCGGATGCAAACGGCTTTTACCGTTTCAATTGAAGCACGCGAAGGCGTAACCACCGGAATTTCCGCTGCGGACAGAGCACGAAC
>CAYZAR010000050.1:0-8465 GCA_964476455.1 uncultured Micavibrio sp. | reverse complement strand
CGTTCAAGTTGCTATCGCCGAAGGAGCGCGGAGCGATGACATTGTGACCCCCGGTCACGTCTTTCCTTTGCGGGCGCGGGAAGGGGGAGTTTTGGTAAGGGCTGGTCATACTGAGGCTGCCGTTGATGTTTCTCGTCTTGCAGGGTTGCGTCCAGCCGGCGTGATTTGTGAAATCATGAAAGATGATGGGACTATGGCGCGTTTGCCAGATCTTGTTCCCTTTGCCAAGAGCCACGGACTTAAAATAGGAACGATTGCTGATTTGATTGCCTATCGGCGCAAGAATGAAAAAATTGTTGAGCGGATTGCGTCTTCCAGTCTGACTTCACGTTTTGGCGGAGAGTTCAAGCTTCACGTTTTTGCTAACCGGATTGCCTATGCCGAACACATAGCCTTAGTTAAGGGGGATATAACGGGTCCGGAGCCTGTACTGGTCAGAGTTCATGTCCAAAATGTTGTACAAGATGTTTTGGGAAGAGCCGAGCCATTGGTGGAAACAGCGATGAGGCTAATTGAAAAAGAGGGTAGGGGGGTTTTTGTCCTTATCCGTGAACCCGAACCACAGGCCGTGTCTGGAGAAATTCTCTCGGGCAAGGCTTCCGTTCCTGAATACGGGATTGGATCGCAGATTTTGAGTGATTTGGGGATCAAAAACATGATTGTTCTGACCAATCACCCAAAAACTGTCACGGGACTTGACGCCTATGGCCTTCATATCGTAGGACACAGGGCGTTAGATGGTTCTTTTTAGCCGCTTACTACTATAAATGAAGGTTCTTGGAAATGGTTCAATCAGGTCACAAATCCCACGCCGTTGCGGCTCTTCAGTTTGCCAAGCCGCCTCACGTCCTGATTGTTGAAGCCCGTTTTTATGCGCATATCAATGATTTGTTGGTAGCGGGAGCCGAGGAGGTCTTGGCCGAAGCGGGCGCGACCTTTGAAAAAGTTGTTGTTCCCGGGGCTCTTGAAATTCCAGCAGCTGTCAGCTTTGCAGCGCAGCGGATGACAGATCGGCCCTTTGATGCCTTTGTTGCCTTGGGCTGTGTTATTCGTGGGGCTACATCTCACTACGAAACGGTTTGTTCGGAGAGTGCGAGGGGGCTTTCTGATTTGGCATTGGCCGCAAATCTGCCTATTGGCAATGGAATTCTGACTGTTGAAAACGAAGATCAAGCTGTAGAACGTGCCGACAAAACCCGCCTTAACAAAGGGGGCGGGGCGGCTGAGGCGGCTTTAATTATGCTTCATCTTAAACAAACTTTTGGATTGTGGCCATTATGAGTACAAAATCATCCCTTAAAGCCCGCCTGACTGCTGCCCGCCTGTTTGCTGTTCAAGCAACATATCAGGCTATTCAAAATAAAGTCCCGCCGTATTCTTTGTACGATGAATATGTGATGCATAATGTGGGGATGGACCTTGAAGATGGAGAAATGATCCATCCCGAAGGGACTTTGTTCAAAAAAATTCTCTCGGGTGTCACGGATCGTTGGAATGATGTTCAACAGCTTCTCAAGCCCCGTTTGAGCGGACCGGATGTTGAACCCCTGCTGACCTCTATTCTCGCTTGTGGAACTTATGAGCTATTGGCTCATCATGACACTGATGCTCCGATTATCATCTCGGATTACCTCCATATCACTCACGGATTTTTTGCCGGACCAGAGTCAAAAATGGTCAATGGTGTTCTAGATGCTATTGCTAAGGAACTGCGCAGTTAAGAAGTTGGCTGTTTTTTTAACCAATCCGCAAGAACTGAAATCTGTTCGTCTCTATAGAAAGAAGGGACATGGCCGCAATCGTCAAAGGTGACGAGATCCATCGCCTCTCCTTTCTTGCTTTCCGCCATCTCTTGCGCTAATGCGGCAGGAAAGAGCGTTGAAAGTCCGCCGCGTACAGCCAGAACTGGTTGGGAAATATTTTTCCATGAAGGCCAGAGATCTACTTTTCCTAAGGGCTGCGTATCAAACATCAGTGCGATATTAGGATCAAAGTTGCGGATGTATCGTCCATCGCTGCGTTTGCGAACATGGGTGCGGGCGTAGTATTCCCACTGCGCCTCTGTCATAGGCCCTCGATAAAACGATGTGCCAATGGTTTGCTTGAAAGCACCCACGACACCTTCGAGGGTGTCAAAGGCCGGAGCCAAAGATAAATAGCCACGAATGAGATCAAGGTCAGCTTGTGGAACTGTTGGTCCAACATCGGACAAAATCAGGTTGCGAATAGGAGAGGATGGCAGACCCGCAAGGCGAATGCCCAACAACCCTCCAAGAGAAACCCCAAACCAGTCGCAAGAGGCTGGAGAATCACATTCTATATCAACCAAAAAAGCAGCAAGGTCGGATAAATACTGGGCGTAGATATAATCGTGGGGGTTTATCAGAAAATCGCTGCGGCCTCGCCCGGGCAGATCAAGGGCCACCACGCGAAACCCCTGATTGGCAAGGGTTTCTCCCACAAATTTGAAATCATCAGAACTCCCCGTCAGTCCATGAACGCAAACCAGCGTTCTCTGGTTCCCTTGCCCCCATTCTTGGTAGAAGATTTTTGAAAATCCGCTCGAATTCAGGGTAAGGAAGGAATTTTCCCTCATTTTTTGTCTAGTCCAATTTTCCGTGGCAGTACTTGTATTTCTTACCGCTTCCACATGGACAATCTGCATTGCGCGGAACATTCCCCTGCCACGTGTTCGGATTTTTTGGATCGAATTTTTGACGGAAGGGAATAGGGGGATTTTCTTCCTCGCTCACGCCCTGTCCGGTTCCCATCAGAGCTGGGTCGGTGCGGGTCATCCGCGCTTCTTTTTCCTCTTGCTGTCTTTTCTCTTCCATCATGTGAGCAAAAGCCTTCTCATCAATATTGATTTCAACCAGAGAGAGGTTTTGGACAATAGCAACGCGCAATCTATTCATCATAGATTCAAACAAATTGAAAGCTTCTGCTTTGTATTCGTTTAGGGGGTCACGCTGCGCAAATGCGCGCAGATTAATGCCTTGGCGCAAATGATCGAGGTGAAGGAGGTGTTCTTTCCATTGTTGGTCAAGCAAGCGTAAGACAAATGATTTTTCAATTTGAGCAAAGAATTTCTCTCCTGCTCTTGCTCGTTTTTCGTTCATGCGGCTATCTGAGGCTTTAAGGACGCGGTCCAGAATTTCTTCGTGCGCGATGCCTTCTTCTTTCGCCCAGTCTTCAAGCGGCAGGTCAAGTCCCAAAACTGTCTGAATTTCAGTCTTCAGCGCGGCAATATTCCATTGTTCGGCATAGGCAGTTTCAGGAATGGCTCCATGAACCATTTCGGTAATTACTTCA
This sequence comes from uncultured Micavibrio sp., assembly GCA_964476455.1. Classification (GTDB taxonomy): domain Bacteria; phylum Pseudomonadota; class Alphaproteobacteria; order Micavibrionales; family Micavibrionaceae; genus UBA1573. The sequence goes on along the minus strand of CAYZAR010000050.1, from coordinate 5,153 downwards.
TGGCGCATATCTAAAACAGTTTCTGCCACGTCTTCGGAATCCATGATTTCGCGCCGCTGTTCATAGACCACTTTTCGTTGGTCGTTCATAACGTTGTCGAATTTCAACAAATTCTTGCGGATTTCGTAGTTTTGTTGTTCAACCCGTGTTTGTGCCCTCTCTAGAGCTTTGCTCAGCCACGGGTGGGTGAGGGCTTCTCCATCCTTAAGGCCAATTGCCTTGTTTGAGAGAACGGCCTCCAGAGCTTCAGGAGAAAAAATTCGCATCAAGTCGTCTTGAGTCGAAAGGAAAAATGCCGAAGCCCCCGGGTCTCCTTGACGGCCAGAGCGTCCGCGCAGCTGGTTGTCGATTCGGCGGGATTCGTGACGTTCTGTCCCAACCACATACAACCCACCCGCATCAAGGACAATTTCACGGTCTCTTGCGACTTCATCTTTGATGGATTGGATCAGTGCAGCGCGTTCGCCTTCAGGAAGATCAAGTGGAACTTCTTCTTTAATCCGCATTTCTACGTTGCCGCCAAGCTGAATATCAGTCCCGCGCCCTGCCATGTTTGTTGCGATGGTGACGGCAGCCACCTGTCCAGCTTGGGCAATGATCGAGGCTTCTTGCTCATGGTAACGGGCGTTGAGAACTTGGTGGGGAATTTTTTCCCGTTTGAGGCGTGCCGACAGCACTTCCGATTTTTCAATCGAAACGGTCCCTACCAAAATCGGCTGTTGGCGGGAGTAGCAATCTTGCACCAGTGCAACGATAGCTTCTTCTTTATCAGAGAGAGATTTGTAAATTTTGTCGTTATGATCTTCCCTAGCTACAGGGACGTTGGTTGGAATTTCAACCACACCGAGTTTATAAATGTCCATAAATTCGTTGGCTTCGGTCAAAGCCGTTCCCGTCATGCCTGCGAGTTTTGGATAAAGACGGAAGTAGTTCTGGAAGGTGATCGAAGCCAGAGTTTGGTTTTCGTTTTGAATTTGAACGTGTTCTTTGGCTTCCAAGGCTTGGTGCAGACCTTCCGAAAAACGCCGACCGTCCATCATGCGTCCTGTAAACTCATCAATGATGATAACTTTGTCGTCTTTAACGATGTAATCAGTATCACGAGAGAATAGTTTATGAGCCCTTAGGGCCTGATTCACATGGTGGACAAGCGAGATGTTTTGAGCATCATAAAGTCCACCGGAGGTCAACAGACCAGCATCTTTCAACAGCTGTTCAATTTTTTCCACGCCAGCTTCGGTCAAGATGACTGATTTAACTTTTTCGTCTTTTTCGTAGTCTTCAGAACCTAGCAAAGGAATGATTTTATCGGCACTGATGTAAAGATCTGTCGCGCTTTCGGTCGGGCCTGAAATAATCAACGGAGTCCGCGCTTCATCAATCAAAATAGAGTCAACCTCATCAACAATCGCGTAGTTGAATGGGCGTTGGACCATATCTGAGAGATTATACTTCATATTATCGCGCAGATAATCAAAACCAAATTCGTTGTTGGTTCCGTAAGTAATGTCAGAGCCATAGGCTGCTCTGCGGTCTTCATCTTTCATGTTGGAAACGATGCAGCCCACACTCAAACCCAACCAACGATAAATTTGTCCCATCCATTCAGAGTCACGGCGAGCCAAGTAATCATTGACGGTCACAACGTGAACGCCCTTGCCAGAGAGGGCATTCAGATAAACCGGTAAGGTGGCAACCAATGTTTTACCTTCGCCTGTCCGCATTTCTGCAATTTTTCCCTGATGGAGGACAACGCCGCCGATCAACTGAACATCAAAGTGACGCATTCCCATGACACGTTTCGAAGCTTCGCGGACAGTGGCAAAGGCATCGTACAAAATATCGTCCAATGGGACTCCACTCTTCAGCTTTTCACGAAATTCATTCGTTTTGGCTTTGAGTTGGTCATCTGTCAGAGCGGCGTACTGAGATTCAATCTTGTTGATCTCGGTGACATAGGGGCGAATATTTTTGATAATCCGGTCATTGCTGGATCCGAATAATTTTGCGGCAAGTGAAAGAAACATACTGAAACCTTATCCTTTTGTGACGATCTGATATAAGCCGCTCTGCGTCTAACGTCAACCAAACACAGGCAGAGAATGGCATTTTTGGTCTTGCATGATGTATAAAGCTGTGCGCAAATATGGTGCGCTTTCCGCATAATTTACGAAACAACAAGAATAACTGATAATGAGGTTATCATGAATCCAAAAATTATAGGCATTGCCTTGGCTGTTATTTTGGCTGTGGCAGCTGTTTTCGGCTATAACATATCCCAGAAATCTTCAAATGAATCTCCGGCTGAGCCTCCTGTAGCCGAGGCAGATCAAGCTGCCAATGCCGTGGAAGAACCCAAAAATCCAGCAGACGCTGAACCTGCCGCAGGCGAGGCAAAAGAAGCAAAAAGTGATGATAAAAGTAGCGAAGCAGTGGCTGCTCCGGCTGTAGCGGCGGATGATCCTGTTGTTGCCAAAGTTGAAGGGACTGATTTGCACCGTTCCGAAGTTTTGGCTTTTATTCAAAACTTGCCACCTCAAATGCGCCAAGTTCCACCAGAAGCCATTTTTCCTATGGCTTTGGAGCAAGTTGTCAATGGCAAAATTGTTGATCTGAAAGTTGCTGCAACTGATGTTTCAACAACACCGGCCTATGCAACTCGTCTTGAAGATGCCAAGAAACAGATTGCTCGCGCTGTCTATGTTGAGGGCGAAATTGAAAAAGCTCTTTCTGAGGCAGATGTTAAAAAAGCCTATGACAAGCTTGTCAAAGACCAAGGTAAAGTTGAAGAAGTCAAAGCCCGTCATATTCTTGTTGAAAAAGAAGACCACGCCAACGACATCATCAAGAAAATTGAAGGCGGCGCAAAATTCGAAGACTTGGCAAAAGAATTTTCAAAAGATACCTCGAACAAGGCTTCCGGCGGGGATCTTGGATACTTTTCTAAGGATTCAATGGTCAAGGAATTTGCCGAAGCAGCTTTCAAACTTGGCAAAGGTGAAACCAGCAAAGAGCCAGTTAAAACCCAATTTGGTTATCATGTAATTCAAGTTGAAGATAGGCGGGATCGTCCTGCTCCGAAATTTGAGGACGTCAAGCCTCAGCTCGAAGCACAAGTGCGCCGTGATCTGCTTAACAGCCTTGTTGAAGGGTGGAGAAAAAAAGCAACGGTTGAAACTTTTGATTTCAACGGCAAACCCGTTGAGAAAAAAGAAGTTCCTAACACCGATGCTGAAAAGAAGTAAGTGTTTTCGAGCATATAACAAAAACCAGAAACATCTCCCCAATGGGGAGATGTTTTGTGTTAGAGGCATTTCTTACAGAAGAGAATTCGAGAGGGCTGTATGGCTAAATTTCTAAGCTGCGCGGAAGCTTTGGCAGCTCCGCCGCCAGATATGCCGACTTTGCCAGTTTTATGGGTGGTGGCTGCCGCCATTTTGGACCGCAAGAATAATGTGCTGGTGGCTCAGCGTCCCGAAGGAAAATCCATGGCCGGACTTTGGGAATTTCCTGGTGGAAAAGTCAAAACTGGGGAAATCCCCGAATATGCCCTCATGCGCGAATTGGAAGAAGAATTGGGTTTGATAACGCGACCATGTTGCATGACGCCAGTCGGGTTTGCTTCGCATAGCTATTATCCAGAGTTTCATCTTTTGATGCCGCTTTATGCTATTCGGGTTTGGAAGGGGGAGCCTCAATCTTTGGAACGGCAAAATCTCCGCTGGATGAAGGTTTCCGATCTTTATGGCCTTGCTATGCCTGAAGCCGATAAGCCGTTGATTTCGCAACTGGAAGCTTCTCTCTAATCGGGATATACTCACCATCATGTTTAGTTCGGTTTACGACTTTAAGGATTTTTACAATTCCCCGAGTGGACAAGTGGTTAAAACGCTTGTTTCAGGTCATATTCGCGCATGGTGGCCGAATTTGACAGGGCTGCGCGTAGTTGGGATTGGATATGCCCAACCCTATCTAACCCCATTCTTGAACGAGGCGGAACGGTGTATTGCGATCAACCCGGCGCGTCGTGGCGCGTGTCACTGGCCGCTTGAACAAAAAAACCTGACAGTTCTTGCCGAGGAGTCCGAGTTGCCGCTTGAAACAAATTCGGTTGATCGGGTTCTTTTGATCCATTCCCTAGAGTACGCCGAGTTGTTTCATTCCAATTTGCAGGAAGTTTGGCGGGTTCTCAAAAGCAATGGCCGCGTTTTGATTGTTACCCCCAACCGCATGGGATTATGGGCTCGCTCTGACTGGTCCCCTTATGGGCAGGGCACGCCATATTCAATAGATCAACTGCGTTGGTTGCTGCGGGATTGCCAATTCACTTTTGAACGCTCTCGCTCTGCTCTTTATGTTCCGCCGCTTCGGTGGCGATTGATCCAAAAGGCTGCGAACGGATTTGAACGGTTTTTGCCCTATGTCATGCATGGCCTTGGGGGACTTCATATCATTGAAGCCAGCAAGCAGCTTTATGCAGGAACTCAAGTTCCGGCGGTTTCAAAAATGATCGTACGAGGGCCTGTCAAACTTCGGCAAAACCCAGTTCCGACCTCCCGCAACCGAGTTTAGGGGGATGGACTCGACGGCATGGTTTTTTCCCACGGCCAGATAATTTGTTGCAGCGTGGCAATGGGCATCGGGCCAATAAAAACCCCGCGCTTTTGAATGCTAAGATTGGCATTCATGATAGGCTCTCCGGTTTTGGGGTCTTTCTCATTCAGGACTTGAGCAAGGCCTTGGATCATCAAAGCTTCTTTCCCCGTGATAATTTTTTTCTCGGCCAAATTAGCTATCAGAATATCAACCCCTTTAATTTGGAGAGGAATATCTGCGCTGATTTGCAATTTCTCGTCCAGCCCGATTGTTCCGTTTCCATCAAAACTCAGCGGGGGAGCCACAACGGAGATCCACTCAACAGTGACGCTCCCATTATTTTTTTGCCATTCTTTAATAGGCTCTTCGCGCAGCGACATGGGCAAATCTTCCGGCAATCTTACCCTTAGCGCAGCGGCAGTAATATTGATCTTTTTTTCGGGAAGGTCCTCGCCGGAAATTGTGGCACCTTTGGGAAGTTCGGCATACAGAACTTGCCCGGGGACAAAAAAGCCGAGAAGTTCAAAAGACGGAATCTCCCATTGAATGCCTTGTTC
>CAYZAR010000049.1:0-9398 GCA_964476455.1 uncultured Micavibrio sp. | reverse complement strand
CCTGTGTACCCTGCATATTGTCCAACCACCGCACCCGTTGGGAACTCAATACGAATAAAGGCTTTCTGAATGGGAAAAACCCACCCGTTTCCAGTCACGTTCCAATACAGTTCATCATAACTATCAAAAAACCCCATAACGCGCTGTACACTATAGGCAAGCGTATAACGATGTTTCCCCTCAGAAACGTAGGTATCCGCATCCCCTATATAAATTCTCAAACCATTATCAAGAGAATTGATATGGTACGGCTCGGGGTTTCCATCACGGAAAATTCCATCCAGACTAAAAACAACCCGCACAAGATTCCCCATACGGTCTGTATAGTCGGTTGGAAAATCGCGGTAAATTCCGTGACGAATCTGGTTGTTTTCTGCTGTGACGGTAATGTCTTCACGGATTTTTACTTCCCCACTGGGAAGCACCTGTGCCCGCACATCAAAGCTATGAATGACCTCGCTGGCCTGAGCCAGAGAGGTCATCATAAGAATCAGGGCAAAAAGAATCCCCCCCCATTTGCCCATGATTAAAAACTAACCTTTTGAACTTCGCGCTCCGCCGCGTTTTCAATTTCAAAAAACGGTTTCTTTTCAAAATGAAAAGCTCCGGCAATGATATTGCTAGGAAACATTTCAATCAGGGTATTCAAATCCCGAACCGTCCCGTTGTAATAGCGGCGCGAGAGCTGGATTTGATCTTCAACCTCCGTCAGTTTATTTTGCAAATCAACGAAATTGGTGTTGGCTTTCAAATCAGGATAATTTTCTGAAACAGCGAAGACATTGGCCAGAGCCTGCGAGAGTCCGGCCTCGGCTTTGAACCGTTCATCTGGATTAGTTGCCCCTTGTGCCCGCGCCCGCCATTCAGTGACTTTCTCAATTGTCCCAGCTTCGTGCTTGGCATAGCCCTTGACCGTTTCCACCAGATTGGGGATGAGGTCGTATCGGCGTTTGAGCTGAACATCAACTCCGCTAAACCCTTCTTCCGACAAATTTCTTTTGCTGACGAGGCGGTTGTAAACCAACACGGCATAAACCGCGACCAAGGCCACAAGACCCAAAAAGACCAACGAACCCATGACTTCTCCTTCGGAATAGAGTTTTTAAAACCTATCAGAGAGAATATCCCCAAAGATATTAACAACTTACCAATGAATTGCCTTGACTTTCTCCTGATTTTTACATATAAACATGAATAATGTTCGTTTCACAAATACAGGAGGTGCTCACGTGACCGATGGTAATCGAAACCTCTACCTTGCCCAAGGATCTGTCGTTGTCTTGGCTGGTTATGGAAAAATGGGGGGACTCTACGCCAGAATTTTGAAAAATGCTGGGGATGTTTCCCAGATTATTATTGTGGACACATCTCCAGAACGTAGAAACAAAGCGATAGAGGATGGCTTCCTCCCTCAGAATATTTTGGCCTCAATGGACGCATTAAAAGAAGCGGCCCCTACCCTTCTTGCCCAGAAACCAATTTTGTTTTTTAACGTCACATCGGAACGCGCCCATTTTGAGGTCGCAGAAAGTATCTTAGACATCGCCGAAAAACAGAAAAGCAGACTAGCTTATGTTACAGAAAAGCCCTTTATGAGCACCCGTTCGGAGGCTCAACAAATTGCGGATCGAATAAAAAGAATAGATGCGGCTTTTGGACTCAACATGATTTGCGAACATGCCGAGTTCCGCCCCCAAGTTTTAGAGCTGATAAAAAAATGGAAAAACACCCATGATATAGCAGGAATCACAGCTTCCTTGGGCACCAACCACATGGGCGATCCTCGAGATATTTGTGGAATTGAAACGGAAATCATTCATCCCATCGGGATTATAAATGGGTTGTTTCCCGAATTAGGGGCTCTAGATCTCTGCAGGGCCGAGGTGAGATTCCAACGTCTGAACTCAAGAGAACAAGACGCGCCACGGGGTTTCAGATTTGGAACCGAAGGGATTTGGAGAAGTGCCCAAAATCGCAATTTGCCCATCCGTATCTACTCTGGATTCAATTGGAATCAGTACCAGTGTCCTGTCATCTTGACCTTAAGAAACAGAGAAACCGGAGAAACTGATACTCATATCCATCTCCATTATGACGATCCAGAGACCTATCAGGATGGATATTTTGTTCTGTGCAAAGATGGATCACGGAAACAATATCTTCATATAGACAATCAACTCGACATCCCTGAAAACTTGAGGGGCTATAAAAAGGCGGCTCGGATGATCTCCTCCAATTTAGAGGGGTTTAATGACTTTGTCAGAACCGGAAAGGCGAACGCAGCCTTGGGTCCAAACAATCTTGAAAACGCCCTGATGTTGCAGCAGGCCATTCATGGGCTTGTGGCTTTGGGAGATAATCAATGGGGACGTTTTGTGGTGTTTCATAATTCCCCCAAAATTGTGCCGCCTCCTTTACCGGACCCGACGAGAAACCCTCACATCAGCTTTGTCGCATATTCAAAAATATTGGCAGATGCTAATCGTAAAATGGAAGAAAATCTGGGCCCTACATGGCGGCGTCCGTTTGATTACGACACTCAAACACCGGATATAACCCCTTTCCCTCGCTAACGAGGGAGCTGGTTACCCTGCCAGTTTTTGTTTAACCACGGCTCCGGCCTTGGCCATGTCGAGTTGGCCTGCGTACTTGGCTTTAAGTTCAGCCATGACCTTGCCCATGTCCTTGATTCCGGCAGCCCCGACCGAGGAGATGAGCGTAGCCACCACGCCAGCCACTTCCTCATCCGACATTTGGGCAGGAAGGAACGCCTCAATAATTTTAATTTCTTCATCTTCCTTGACGGCAAGTTCGAGGCGATTGCCTTCGCGGTACATTTTGGCCGATTCTTGACGCTGCTTAATCATCCCCTGCATGAGGGACAGAACATCACCTTCGGCAATCCCGTCCATATTTCCCTTGGCGCGGGCTTCGATATCTTGTTCCTTGATTTTGGCCATAATCATGCGGACAGTTTGCAGCTTTAATTCTTCATGCGCTTTCATAGCATCTTTCATGGCATTGCTGAGAGCTGTGCGAATTTCTGACATCTTATATCTCCTTATCTTTCTATTTTCTTTGGCAAAAAACCACCCGCTTGCAAATTCCAAAGATAGGCAAAATGCCCAGCTTCGGCTACCAGCTGATCCAGCGTTCCGTCTTCTATAATAACCCCTTCCTTGAGAACTACAAGGCGGTCCATACGGGCAAGGGTAGAAAGGCGGTGCGCGATAACAATTGTCGTTCGCCCTTCCATCGCAGCAACAAGAGCGGATTGAATAAGTCGTTCGGTATCAGAATCAAGCGAAGACGTGGCTTCATCCAGAATCAGAAATGGCGCGTCTTTCAAAATGGCCCGCGCAATGGCAATACGTTGGCGTTGGCCGCCCGAAAGTTTTACGCCGCGTTCCCCCACCATCGTGTCGTAACCGCTTTGCGTTGCCAAAATAAAATCATGCGCCTGCGCGGCTTTGGCAGCGGCGATCACGTCTTCTTCGGTTGCCTCTGGCCGCCCATAAAGAATATTCTCCCGCAAAGAGCGATGGAACAAAGAGGGGTCTTGAGGGATAACCGCAATCTTCTGGCGGAGGCTGTCTTGCGTAACCTCTGCGATATTCTCCCCGCCAATGATAATTTCTCCGCTTTTTAGGTTATAGTTGCGCAGAAGGAGTTGACAAAGGGTTGTCTTTCCCGCTCCGGAAAGTCCCACCAGCCCGATTTTTTGCGCCTTCGGAATGGTCAAATTGAAATCAGAGAAAACCTGATGCCCTGAATCATAGATAAAAGAAATATTCTTAAACTCAATCTCTCCTGATTCAGGCAAAAATTGGCGAGCCCCTTCTTTGTCTTCAATCCCAACAGGCTGGACAAAGTCATTCAGCGCGCTTTGCATCCGGCCCAAATCTCCGGATAATTGGGTAAGGGACCACGAAAGCCCAGCCAAACGCCACCACTGATCCCACGCAATTAGTATACAAACTGTTACATCACCGGTGGAATATTTACCACTGGCCCAATTCTCAATCAGATACCAGATAAGGCCAATGACCAAGCTTGACACAATCAAGTCAAAGACCCCCCAGAAAATTATTTCGTTCCAAGATTTCCGGCGATAGGCAAGGATGTAGGGGTACTGAATTTTCTTTAGCAAATCTATTTCATGGAACATACCAGCATGGTTCTTGACGCTTGAAATATTGGTAATGGTATCAACCAGTTGTCCGGAAATATCTGATTCTCTGTCTGCTAAATTGGCCGAGGCTCTACTCAATTTTGGCCCTAGAAAATAAGATGCACAAAACAAAGCTCCCACCACGCCTAAAAGGATAAGAGAGAGGTAAGGATCAACAAACCCCAGAAGCACACAAGAAGACGTAATAGAAAAAAAGGCCGGAACAAAGCCGTGGGCCAACCTGTCCCAGAAAATGTCTACATAGGCCTTCCCTATATTATTGATCTTGTTGACCAGATCCCCAGAAAACCGGTTATGAAAGTATTCATGGGAATGGCGGGTCAGGTTTTTAACCAATATCTCTCGCAAGGAATTCAATATATAGGGTGTAGAATACGCATTAACAACACTGCGAATTCGAAGATTTAAAAAGCTGAAAAGACAACACCCAGTAACAATCCAAAATGGACCCTGCAGGTTTTCCCATATGTTCTGGGGATCCGCCATGGGAAAAGCATCAACGATAAGCTTGAATCCGTACATCATAATCATGAAGCAGATCGTGTTCACCCCTGTCATAAATACAATCAAGGCAACAGCCGTTTTCTGCCACACGGTTAACGTGTGGTAAAAATAGAGCAGAAAACGCCAAGGGTGCCTTGGAAATTCAATTCTTGTCATGTTTTACCGCCCAAGCTCATTTTTTCGGGTTTTTTTCATTTTCCTGTTGTTTTTTTTCGAAGTCGTGTCTATAGAATTCTCTTCTAGTGCCTGAACGAACGGAGTACTAGAAGATGTTTGCTGCTTCCCCCTCTTTTTCCCCCAAACAGCCCAAAAATGCAACCGGAGTCATCATTTTTTCTGATGGAACGCTGCTTTGGGGTCGTGGCTTTGGGGCAGAAACCTCAGCAATAGGCGAGGTTTGTTTTAACACCTCCATGACGGGGTATCAGGAAATATTGAGCGATCCCAGTTATGCAGGCCAAATTATCACTTTCACCTTTCCTCATATCGGCAATACCGGAACCAATAGCGAAGACATTGAATCTCTACATCCAGCAGCGCGGGGATTGGTTGTCCGTGAAGACATCACCTCCCCCTCAAACTGGAGGTCTAGTGAATCTTTGAATGCATGGCTGAAACGGCACAATCTTGTCGGCATTTCAGGTGTTGATACCCGCGCCCTCACGCGCCGTATTCGGGATAAGGGTGCCCCTATCGGAGTCATTGCCTATTCGTCTCAAGGCCTGTTTGACATTCCCTCTCTTTTGAAACAGGCGCAAGAATGGTCAGGCCTTGACGGGCTTGACCTTGCCAAAGAAGTCACCTGTAAATCTCCGTATGAATGGAGTGAGAGTCTGTGGCAGCTTGGAAAAGGTTATGGCCAGCAAACATCACCACGTCATCATGTTGTTGCGATGGATTTTGGCGCGAAACGAAATATCCTGCGCTGCCTTGCAGCTTCTGGCTGTCGTGTGACTGTCGTTCCCGCAGAAACGAGTGCCGAAGCTATCTTGGCTATGAACCCCGATGGCATCTTTCTCTCCAATGGTCCCGGGGACCCCGCGGCGACAGGCCTCTATGTTGTCCCCACTATTCAGAAAATTCTAGAACGGAAAATTCCCCTTTTCGGAATTTGTTTGGGACACCAGATGCTGGCGATTGCCCTCGGCGGTCAGACCACCAAAATGGCTCTTGGCCACCGAGGTGGCAATCATCCGGTTAAAGATTTGCAAACAGGTAAGGTTGAAATTACCTCACAAAACCATGGTTTCCATGTGTTGCCTGAAAGCCTTCCCGAGAATGTCGAAGCAACTCATATCAGCTTGTTTGATGGAAGCAACGAGGGCTTGAGGGCGAAAGACAAACCTGCGTTTTCGGTTCAATACCACCCGGAAGCCTCCCCGGGACCAGAAGACAGCCATTACCTGTTTGAGAGATTTGTTCAGATGATTGACCGTTCACGCGAAAAACACAAAGAAAACTGCAAGGTCGCATAAGAGAAAGAGATAACCATGCCTAAAAGAAACGACATCAAATCCATTCTCATCATTGGTGCTGGCCCCATTGTGATTGGCCAAGCCTGCGAGTTTGATTATTCAGGAACTCAGGCTTGCAAAGCCCTGAAAGAAGAGGGTTACCGCGTCATTCTAGTCAATTCAAATCCGGCCACTATCATGACCGATCCAAATTTGGCTGATGCAACCTATATCGAACCGATTACTCCCGAAGTGATTGCGAAGATCATAGAGAAAGAAAGACCTGATGCCCTATTGCCGACTATGGGGGGACAGACAGCTCTTAATACGGCTTTGGCCCTTTCCAAAAATGGTACGCTGAAACGCCTTGGGGTGGAGCTGATTGGCGCGAATGAAGAGGCTATTGAAAAAGCCGAAGATCGTCAGAAATTCCGCGACATCATGGACTCTATCGGTTTGGAAAGCCCAAAGAGTGAGGTTATAAAAACTGTTTCCGAAGCTCTAGAGGCTCTTCCCCGTATTGGCCTTCCAGTTATCATTCGTCCTTCTTTCACTCTTGGCGGAACGGGTGGGGGCATTGCCTACAACCGCGAAGAATACGAACGCATTGTCCGCGAAGGTCTTGATGCCTCACCCATTCATGAAGTCTTGGTTGAAGAATCTGTTTTGGGATGGAAAGAATACGAAATGGAAGTGGTTCGCGACAAAGCGGATAACTGCATCATCATTTGTTCGATTGAAAACATTGACCCGATGGGGGTCCACACAGGAGACTCTATTACTGTTGCACCTGCCTTGACGCTCACCGATAAAGAATACCAAATCATGCGCAATGCCTCCCTCGCTGTTTTGCGGGGTATCGGGGTTGAAACGGGGGGGTCCAATGTTCAGTTCGGGGTCAACCCAAAAGACGGACGCATGGTTGTCATTGAAATGAACCCTCGCGTTTCTCGCTCTTCGGCTTTGGCTTCCAAAGCAACCGGATTCCCCATTGCTAAAATCGCGGCCAAGCTTTCTGTTGGATATACGCTTGACGAATTGGCAAACGATATTACGGGGGGAAGAATTCCAGCCTCGTTCGAACCAACCATTGACTATGTTGTCACCAAAATTCCCCGTTTTGCCTTTGAAAAATTCCGTGGGTCTGATAACCGACTTTCGACCGCGATGAAATCAGTAGGTGAAGTCATGGCCATTGGCCGCAACTTTGAAGAATCTATACAAAAAGCTTTGCGGTCTTTAGAAAAAGGGCTTTCTGGGTTTGATGATGTTGTAATTGGAACAGAAGAAAATCCCGAACCTGACCAAATTCGGGCGGCTTTGTCTAAACCTACCCCTCAACGTCTTTTGTACATTGCACAGGCGATCCGTCATGGGATAAGTCTTGAAGATATTCACAGTATTACAAAGTACGATCCTTGGTTTCTTGAACGCATCGCCCATGTTGTTGCTACTGAATCTGAAATCAAGAAAAATGGACTTCCTGTTAAAGCCGAGGATTGGCTCCAACTCAAAAGAATGGGATTCTCTGATGCCCGCCTTGCCAAACTGGTAAAAGTTTCCGAAAGCTCAGTCCGCCGTGCCCGCACGAAGCACAGCATCCATCCGGTTTACAAACGGGTAGACTCTTGCGCCGCCGAAATTCCCTCCCCTACTCCCTATATGTATAGCTGTTACGAAGGAGATGGAGTCAATCCGGCTGAATGCGAAATGGCTCCGACTGACCGTAAGAAAGTTATTATTCTTGGCGGCGGCCCTAACCGAATCGGTCAGGGAATTGAATTTGATTATTGCTGTGTTCATGCTTCCTACGCTCTCAAGGAAGCGGGATATGAAACCATCATGGTCAACTGTAATCCAGAAACGGTTTCTACAGACTATGATTCTTCAGACCGTCTCTATTTTGAACCTCTTACCGCCGAAGATGTGATTGAACTTATCAAGGCCGAAAGCCGTAATGGCCAAGTAATGGGAGCTATTGTTCAGCTTGGAGGTCAAACGCCGCTCATGCTGACGAAATCTCTGCAAGAGGCCGGCATTCCGATTCTTGGAACTGATCCAGATTCAATTGACATTGCCGAAGACCGCGAACGATTTCAAAAGCTTCTCAAACAACTGAAGCTCAAGCAACCTGCGAATGCCTTGGCCAAATCGGTGAAAGAAGCCATTGAAAAAGCGGAAGAGCTTGGTTTTCCGATTGTCATTCGCCCCTCTTATGTTCTCGGAGGACAGGGGATGGAAATTGTCCATTCCATGGATGACCTGAAAAAATATATTGGAGCAGCGGTCAAAGTTTCAGGAGAGTCTCCGGTCCTGCTTGACCGTTACCTCAAAGATGCAGTGGAAGTAGATGTTGATGTTCTGGCTGATACGACCAATGTCTATATCTCAGGAATCATGGAACATATCGAAGAAGCAGGAATTCATTCGGGTGATAGTGCCTGTGTTCTCCCTCCCCACTCCCTACCCTATAAGACGGTCCGCGAAATTGAAAAACAATCGGAACAACTAGCCCGTGCGCTGAAAGTCAAAGGGTTGATGAATATCCAGTTCGCGATCAAGAAAAACGATGATACGGGAGACATGGAAATATTTATTCTCGAAGTCAACCCGAGAGCATCACGAACCGTTCCCTTTGTCGCCAAGGCCACCGGAACACCCGTAGCTAAAATTGCAGCGCGCGTTATGGCAGGTGAAAAACTGAAAGATTTTACCCCAATACTACGTGGCATGACTCCTGACCACATCGCGGTAAAAGCTCCGGTCTTTCCTTTTTCAAGATTTTCGGGAGTTGATCCTCTCTTGGGGCCAGAAATGAAGTCAACCGGAGAAGTTATGGGGCTCGACCGCGAGGTCGGTCATGCCTTTGCCAAATCCCAACTTGGAGCAGGAACTCGCCTGCCTGCCGGGGGAACGGTTTTTCTTTCGGTCAAAGATGATGACAAAGAAGCCTTGATTCCTCTTGCCCGTGATCTCATTCAAATGGGATTCCAATTGGTTGCCACGGGGGGAACTTGTGCCCACTTAACGAAAGCAGGTGTTCCGGCCCAACGTATTAACAAGGTGATGGAGGGACAACCTCACATTGCCGATGCGGTGATTAACGGTCAGATTGATCTCATCATCAATACGACCAAGGGAGCTCAAACAGTGTCTGATGCTTTTTCCATCCGGCGTTTGGCCCTCATGCACAAAATCCCCTATTACACGTTGATGACGTCAGCCAAAGCAGGTGTTCAGGCCATTCG
>CAYZAR010000048.1:0-9422 GCA_964476455.1 uncultured Micavibrio sp. | reverse complement strand
AGGAATGGGAAGGTTTGAATCCAGCTCATGGGGTAATTCTTCGAGGGAAAACAGGTCTTGCCCCTGAGTTTTTTAACAAGCTTGGGGAGAAATTGACTGAGCTTCCGGCTGATTTTTCGCTGAACTCGAAAATTGCCCGACAATTCGAAGCCAAGAAAGAGATGTTCAAGTCTGGAACGGGCTTTGATTGGGCAACTGGTGAAGCTTTAGCTTTCGGAGCGTTATTGGTTGAAGGGTATCCTGTTCGTCTCTCGGGTCAGGATTGCGAGCGGGGAACTTTCTCTCATCGCCACGCGGTAGTGATAGATCAAAATACGGAATCCAAATACACCCCGTTGAACAATATCCAGCCCAATCAGGCAAAACTCGAAGTGTTGAACTCTCCTCTTTCTGAAGCGGCTGTTTTAGGGTTTGAGTACGGCTATTCTTGGGCCACTCCGAATAGTTTGGTAATTTGGGAGGCCCAGTTTGGTGATTTTGTCAACGGGGCGCAGGTTATTATTGACCAGTATATTGCGGCGGCAGAAACCAAATGGCTGCGGATGTCGGGTCTAACTTTGTTACTGCCACATGGTTACGAAGGGCAAGGACCGGAACATTCTTCGGCCCGTCTTGAAAGATTTTTGCAAGGTTGCGCCGAAGATAACTGGCAGGTATGTAACATTACAACTCCTGCTAACTATTTTCATGCTTTGCGCCGTCAGATGGTTCGGGATTTTCGCAAACCTCTTGTTATCATGTCGCCCAAATCGCTTCTGCGGCATAAACTAGCGGTTTCAAAAACCGAAGATTTCATTGGCGATTCGGTTTTCCACCGCATTTTGCCAGATGGGGCAAAAGCAAAGCTGGCCAAAGCCAAAGATATTAAACGTGTCGTGTTGTGTTCGGGTAAAGTCTATTATGACTTGTTCGAAGAGCGTGAAAAACGGGGGATTGATACGGTTGTCCTTTTGCGTATCGAACAGTTCTACCCGTTCCCTTCGAAAGTGTTGGCCGAGGAATTGGCTGAGTATCAGAACGCCGAAATTGTTTGGTGTCAGGAAGAACCAAAAAATCATGGGGCATGGTCTTTTGTTGACCCGCTTATTGAGGAAGTCTTGGCTGAAGTGAAAACGAAAAGTGCGCGGGCCAAATATATAGGCCGTCCAGCGGCCTCTTCTCCGGCAACGGGGCATTTGCGGCGGCATAATGCGGAACAAGCCCAGCTCTTGGATGATGTATTGACTGTGTAGAGTAGATTTGGAAGATGGCAAACAAGATCAAAGTCGCTTGCATTCAGATGACAAGCGGTCCAAACATTACCGCCAACCTATTTGAAGCCGAGCGGATGATCCGTGGGGCGGCAAAACAGGGGGCAGTGTTGATTGCTACTCCCGAAAACACCTGTCATATCCTGACCCCGGGCATTGCCAAATTGGAAACATCAATGGAGGAGGCAAAGCATCCGGCTCTTCCTTTCTTTTCGGCTTTAGCAAGGGATCTAAAAATTTGGTTGTTGATCGGATCCTTGTCCGTTCGTAAAGAGGGAGGGCAAAAACTTGCCAACCGCTCTTACCTTTTTGCACCAGATGGGGAGATAAAAACACGCTACGATAAATTGCATTTGTTCAATGCGTGCTTGCCAACTGGAGAAACCTATCGTGAGGGAGATGTGTTTGATCCCGGGCGCGAAGTTGTGGTGGCGGACGCTGGTTTTGCCAAGCTGGGGCTCAGCATTTGTTATGATGTGCGTTTTCCTCATTTGTACCGAAAAATGGCCAAAGCCGGAGCAAAAATCTTGATGATTCCAGCAGCTTTTGTTGTTCCAACTGGACAACTTCACTGGGAAGTTTTGCTGCGGGCGCGGGCCATTGAAAACGGAGCTTTTGTCATTGCTCCCGCCCAAACCGGTGAACATCAAGGGGGCCGCTTAAGCTATGGACATTCTCTCATCATTGATCCGTGGGGAACGATTTTGGCAGATGGAGGTGAAGAGTGCGGTGCAGTTATCGCAGAGATTGATCTTGACGATGTCGAGTCTGCCCGCACATGCATACCCTCGCTTAGCCATGACTGCCAAGTGATATAAGTATAAGTCGTAAGGCTTGTTATTTTAGTTTCAGACTCTGCAAAACTGCGAAGGGGTTATCAACTGTGCTGGCTGCCGCGCTAAATACGCGGGGTTCAGATGATCTTCCTGCGCGGTCATCGTGCTTGGTGGCCCCGTCACGATGCGAAGAACGGTCATGTCCCTTGCCGGAGCTACTCTCATCTCTCTTCTTTTTGAAAGAGGAAGGTTTTCCCTCTCCTTCTTCGCCCTTCGACTTGAAAGTCTTTTTGGGACCGTAACGTTCTGCTGGAAAGGGGGATGGTTTTTCGCCATTTGCAACGACAACAGCAACTTTGGCAGGGTGTTCGCGGCGAGGTCTCGGTTGCTCTTTCTTGTCGCTATGGGCTTTGCCTCGGCGCAGAAGGAACCAATCAAGCTCTGGCTTTTTTTGCAAAGGTTTCTGAGGCAGGGTGGCCTCTGCAGGAGTTTCGCTGCCTTCTGAACTTTGTGCGACTACGACTTCTTCGACTTGAGGAATGACGGAAGGAACACTCGCATTCTCCTCTTCGCTCGATGGTGCGCCCTCTTCTGGTTTTACGCTTTCGCTAACGATGTGGCGATGTCCCATAGCTTCGAGTACACCATAAAGATCTGCAATCGGACAACCCATCCATTCAGCCATGGCGTGTTGGGCTTGAAATTTCCCATCTTTGGCCTTGTCGTAAATGGCACTGATGACACGGTCCAGCATATCGATGCGAATAGCGCGGGGGCCAAAGAGGGGATACCCAATGGCCCGATAAAAATCGGGGTTGCGTGAATCTAAACCAACCAACACTGACATGGCCCCGTCCCGTGGCACGGGGGCAGGAAGAGGCTGGTCATTGGCCAGACACCACAGCAGAGCCCGCAAACGCACAGCGGCGGGTTTGTTGAGGTCAGGAAGAAACAAAAGCAGTGGCCCCATTTTGACTTTTTTAGACCGCAAAACGCGGCGGCCCTCTTGATCGAGCGTTTCAATCAAGCTTTCGACATCGCCTCTCGGGAGAATACCAACACCCGAGAAAAGTTTCAGAGCGATCTCACGAACGGGACCAACCAAACCTTCATCGGTTACCAAAGTGAATAAGGGTTCGAGAACTGTAAAAATATGAGCTTTCAACCATGTCTGAAGATGATCGAGGACAGCAGCAGGGTCATCTGCTCCCAGTACTGCAGATTCGAGTAAAACAACACGCGGTTGCAACAAGGCTTCCCCTTTTTCAACACGGGCTATAGCTTGCCCGGGAAGAGGATTGGTGGCGTCCGGCTGAAAAAAAATCAAGCCCTCGTCTTTGAGGGAAAACTGTTTGGGAAGAGCCGTCAAAATCATGGTATCAAGAATCCCGTAGGGGGGTATCCCCCCTTGTCTAACAAGTTTGGAAGTGTCAGATATAAAACGAAAATCATCGCCTGTCCAATAGGTCTTTACAAAAACCTGTCTGGAAAAGCTTTTGTTTTTCTGATTAAATGCTCCCTAAAGTAAATCAACTGGGGCCGAGAGGCAAGATGAAAGGAACTTTTACTATGCTTTTCCGTTACTTATCAGGATGTGTGCTAATTCTGGTTGTTTTGTCCTCTCCAGCTTTTGCAGGGCAGATTACCCCTGAAGGTGCCGAACAACTTAAATCCCTTATTCAAAACCATTTGGATCTTCGCCAAAAAGTCAAACAGGCAATGGGTACTGAGATGATGGTCACGGGAAAGTTGAGCGTTGAACCAGCCGGAGCGTATTACAAAGTGACCTTTCCTCACCTCTCGGAAAAATACCCCGATGGAAAAGTTTTTGACATGGGCAACCTTGCTTTGAATGCGGTGCCTGGCGGTACGGACAAAGAATGGAAAGTTGCGTTCTCAATTCCTGCTCCGCTGTATATGAAGGATGCGGCGGGAAAACTTCTTTGGCAAGTTGACATGGGAAACCAGAAAGCTTCGGGAGTTTGGAACACAGACCTACAAAGCTTCACGAAGTTGAATGCGGATTACAAAGATGTCAAATTGGTCGTGAATGAAAGCTCTTCATCTATGCCTGCTGAAATAAAATTGGCGGCGGTTACGGTGGGGACGGATTTGACTCTTGGGTCAGGCGGATTCTATTCAGGTTTTGCAAATGCAGCTCTTTCTGGCCTTTCAAGTGTTACCGAAGATGTCAATGTCAAGATCGGCAAGATCGGGGTGGAATCGACAGTCAAGGATTTTGATCCAAAAGTTATCCAACAATTTGCTGAACAAATAAGTGCAATAGGAGAGAGTGGCGGAAGCTTCGTGGATGCCGATTCTTCACAAAAGAACGCCCTCGCTATTTTTAACATGGTAACGGATGTCGTTGGTAAATCATCAGACGGGTTTGACTCAACCTTCTCCATTGCGGATCTTTCAGTTTCCGGCAAGAAAGAAGGGGGCGAGCCACTATCCTTCTCTCTTGGCAAAGCCCAAATCGGGTTTCGAATGGCCGATTTTCGTTCTGGCCTTATCAAATTTGGCTTGAACTTGGGCTATGAAAAGGCAGTTTCTGCGGGGATGCCCGCATATTTACAAGCTCTTGTTCCGTCTCAATTCTCTACGGATTTGTCCTTTAACAATCTTCCTTACGCAAAATTGGTTGATCTAGGTCGCTCAACAGTTGCGGCGGATTCGAGCAATGCTCCACAAGAGAGGCCATTTTCGGTTGTAACGCAAATTCCTCAGGTATTGACCGAGTCTGGGGCAAACCTCACGCAGAAAACCAGTGCGACAGCACCTTATTACTCTGTCAAAAGCGAAGGGACGCTCAAAGCCAACTCCAAAGCAATCAAGGGGTTCACAGCGGAACAAAACATGGAGATCAATGGTCTTGATGTGTTGATTGCTCAGCTGATGGAACAAAGTAAAATCCCAAACAATCCTAGCAGTGTCGACATTCAAAACACGTTGGGGATCCTGACGATGTTGCAAGTGACCGGACAGCAAAAACCTGATGCGCCGAGTGTTCGGACCTATCGGCTCACTCTTGACGAATTGGGCCGGACCCTGCTTAACGGGTCAGACCTATCCGCCTTTGCCAAAGGCAAGTAAACAAAACTCTTAGTGTCTATCCAGAAAGTTCCAGATATGTGACGAAAATGGAGGATTTCCGAGAACCGTAACGGAAGCGCAGGAAACCACCATTTGCAGTCCGTAGATGGAAACTTTATGAGTGGACACCTAATCTCGGATCAGAGATTGGGATGTGGTAGGTTTAATTGTTGGAACGGACTCTTCCTGTCCACCAGCAGGTTCTCCAGTTCCAACTTCGGCAGCCAGAATATGAACCAACACATCTTCGCTGGGGCGGCCATCAACAGTCAAGCCGTTCGAAGCTTGATAGGCCTTGACAGCCGTTTCTGTTTTGGGACTCACAACTCCATCGGGAGCCCCGTTATAAAGGCCAAGGCGGATCAGTTGCTCTTGGACTTGCGCCACAATCACTGGATCAATGCTCGGGGCTACAGGTTTTGCCTTAGTTTCGGCAGCAGCTTTGGTGGACGTGTTGTTTGTTTGTGACTTAACTGGTTTTGGTGGAGTTTTTTCATCCAGAACCAGCATGCGCTGCATTTTTTCGTCAGGCTCAGGCAGTGCGGCTCCATCATTTTCGGTTGCAAAAGCAGGCTTCAGAACGACCATTCGAGAAATCAGGCGGGAGGCATCTTCATCCGTCATGCTGATTTGTTTTTTAAGATCGGCCAGAGCCTCTTTTGCTGGAGCATTACCTTTTCCCGCAGCGAGAGAGTACCAGAAAACAGCTTCATCTGGTTGGGATTCCCCGAGTAATCCATTTTCATGGATAAGACCAAGGTTATAAGCGGCTTCAGGAATTCCACCTTCGGCGGCTTTCTCAAAATAACGTGCAGCCGTCAAAGGATCATAGTCTGCACCAACACCTTCGATTGTGGCAATGCCCAAATTATATTGCGCCTCAGGATGGCCATTGGCTGAAGCTACGCGATAAAGGTCGATAGCTTTTTTCAAGCTGGATTTTACCCCGAGTCCTTGGTGATACAACACTCCCAAATTATATTGGGCGTTGGCAATTCCATTATGAGCAGATTCTTCAAACCACTTTGCCGCTCGCGTATAGTTTGTTCGTACTCCTCCGCGCCCTGCTGTGTAAATAGCTGCCAAATCGTGCTGGGCTTCGCCATCCCCATCAAAGGCACGCGTTTCAATTTCCTTGATAGAGGCGGGCAATCGCGAGTCAGGTTGAATACGGGTCCTTAAATCCCCGCTGGCTACGCTTTGCTCAAAAGCTTTGACAGCTTCTTGCTCGGCATCATGTGCCTTGGCAAAACTGGCATCCGCAACTGAACTTTCAGCATTTTCTGCTGCGGGTTCTATTTGATTGGCTAGATTTGCCACTTGCCCCATAAGAACCTCTTGGTCGGCAGGGGAGGAAGAGGCTTTTGCCTCGTCCAGATTAGCCTCTCCTAGAAAAAGGTTCTGGCCAGCAGAATCTGAAATCGAAGATGATTTTGTTGGCTGGGAGTGCGTAGTTGCTGGTGCTTTCCACTTGCTGTAAGCCACGCCTCCCCCGATAGCCAGCACAATTAAAGCCGTGACCAAGGCTGTTTGATTCCAAAGCGACGTTTTGCGAAGAGATGCTGTAATACTAGCCAGAGCTTCGCTGTTGGTCGCTGTTGGTTCAGCCTTTGGTGAGGGTGCTGTCCATGCGGGAGTTTGGGGCAAAGAGGTTTTGGCGGCCAAAGCTTGATCGGTGAGCAGAACAAGGGCCTTGGCCTTCAAGGTGTCTTGTGTGAGGGTCAAGGCTTCTTCCATCGTTTCCATTTTGCGAATCAAACGGGCCTTGTCTTGGCCGATTTGTTCCAAACGACGATTGAGTTTGGCGTTTTCGCTCAAGGCATCTTCAATGCGTACAATCGTGCTGCCAGTGGTAGTTTCCAGCGAAGATATTTTTTCCTGAACTTTTGATTGGGCCAATTGGGATGTTTCAATTTGTTCGGCCTGTTCGCGCAGGGTCTTTTCAAGTCGTGCCTGACGTTCAACCAGTTCTTCAACGAAAGTTTCGCGCTTGCTGATTTGCCCTTCGACACTCAGATAGGCTTTTTCGGCTTTGCTGCTTTTGTCTTCGGCATCGGCAACCAGTTTCCGGCACGTTTCAAGCTCGCGCCAAAGAATCTCGCGCTCTTTTTCGCTCTGACGGAGGCGATCCCCCAGATCCTGTAAAAGCCGGACAATCTGCAACTGTTGAAGCGGTGCAGCCGAAGGCGTTGACGGGGAGGGATGGGCAACAATGGACGGGGATGTTTGGGACTGAATCCGCGCTTCGCTAGAAGGCAGAGTTTCAACCAAAACCGAAGCGACACCCGAAGCCACACCCGTCATGCGGGTTGGCGAAGCCGGAATAGACCCAGAAACAGAGGCCGAAGGCGAAGAAGAGGAAACAACAGGGTCCGAAACCGTCTCAACGGTTTCTCGGCTTGGTTCTGCGACTTCTGCTGCCGAAGAAGGCTCGTCAAACAAAGCCCGAGGGCTGCGCGAGAGATTGGAACTGGTCATGGGCGGACTCGCAACAGATCTGGGCGGCATGGTTTCGCTGGACTGGTTGGCCGCACGTTTCATGACCCACTCCTGCAAGCTGAATTTTGTACCTGAATTGTCTTCCATGTATCTGACCATAATCATTTTGTATAACGCTTCCAATAAAAACTGTAAAATTGTCCACAGGAGAAGGCAAAAAATTGGGTGAAACGAGTGTTTTATGCCTTGCCTTTTCTGAAGTGATTATGTAGTTTCTGCGAACTTTTGTTTATTGGGGCGTCGCCAAGTGGTAAGGCAGCGGTTTTTGGTACCGCCATTCGTTGGTTCGAATCCAGCCGCCCCAGCCATTCTTCACGGAAATGACCAAATCAAAAAATCTACGGTAAGCGCAGATAGGTTCTTGATTAGTTCTCTTAAAGCAAGCAGTATTAACCCTATGGCTGACCTATCAGAACTTAAGAAATTTTATGAAATTATAAATTACAGGAATGCTATCGGCGTTTTAGAGGCTAGCAGTCCCGGTGATTTTGACGAGCTCTTGAGTGCGTTCTTAAAATTTAGGATATCTGAGTCCGACATTTCGAGTGGTGGGGGGAACGAATCGAACATCCCTAAGAAGTTTTCTGATTTGTTGCGGAAAAATGGCTGGCAAGAAACAAGGATATCTGGTGATCTATTGGTAAAACTCACATCAAAAAAAGTATGTGGGGCAGGTTACGATGAGAGAGAATTCAAAATTGAACAATTTCTTGATGGTCACAAAATAGACTTTGTAAAGAACAGAATTGCATTTGATGTTGAATGGAATAGCAAAGACCAAACTTTCGACCGCGATTTATATGCTTTTGGAGCCTTTTTCCAAGCAAATATTATTGACGCTGCTATCCTTGTTACCAGAAGCGAGAGTTTGAACACGGTTTTCAAAAGTCTAGGCGTAATGTCTAAATATGGAGCCAGCACAACTTGGATGGGAAAGCTTGGATACAGAATTCACGCTAATAGGAGTGCAGGCTGTCCTGTTTTGGCTCTTGGTATAACACCTGAATTGATAGGGGATTAAGATGAAGGACAGTGAGCCACGCCATATATTCGACGAATTTGATGGCTTAAAGTTTGGAACAATTTTAGCTGATCCCCCTTGGCAATTTTCTAACAGAACAGGGAAAGTGGCACCAGAGCATAAACGGCTGAATAGGTACTCTACGATGACGTTAAAAGATATTTGTGGCATACCAGTAAAGGATATAGCCGACAGTCCTTCGCATCTGTATTTGTGGGTTCCTAATGCACTGCTGAAAGAGGGGCTCTTGGTGATGGAATCGTGGGGATTTGAGTACAAAACGAATATTGTCTGGCAAAAAATTAGAAAAGACGGAGAACCTGATGGAAGGGGGGTTGGTTTTTATTTTAGAAACACAACAGAACTGTTGCTTTTTGGTGTTAAAGGGAAGAATGCAAGAACTCTTAAAAGAGGTAGGACTCAAGTTAATGTTCTTAAAACTAGAAAGCGTGAACATTCCAGAAAGCCTGATGAGCAATACGAAATAATCCAAGATTGCAGTTGGGGGCCATGTCTGGAACTTTTTGCAAGAGGCCCACGAGAAGGTTGGTATGTATGGGGCAACCAATCAGAAGATTATTATCCTACATGGAAAACATATTCTAACCATTCTCAGAAGACCCAAGTGTGTACAGTCCCAAGGATTGATGGGTAGGATTAAAGGTAAATCTTTCAGGCTCGTTTGTCCATATTTTGCAGATGTATTCATAAGGGGTAAGGCCCTTTATTAATCAGTACATAAATATACCGACATTATTTTTTGACGGGACGAATTAAGGA
>CAYZAR010000047.1:3222-9478 GCA_964476455.1 uncultured Micavibrio sp. | reverse complement strand
GGTTATTCGTGTTTCCTTGTCAAAACCAGCCGTACCACTGGCTTTGATCTCTCCTTTTCCCAAACGGAGGGTCCAATCTGCTGTCATTTCTGATGCACGGGACAGCTTATCCCAACTGGAACGTGTTTCAAGAGTGAGAGGAGGGAGAGCTGATAGGATGGAAGGTTCTTTTGCTTTTTGTTCTGAACCGAAAAGCTCTAGAAGTTCGGCAGGTTTTTGGGCACTTACTTCAAAACGAATGGGGAGATCAGAAGATTTGTTCCACGCGCCAACCAATACAACATTTGGAAATCCTGCAGGGCTAGTTTTGAAGAAGACCATATCTTCTTTGGCGGTATCAATAACAATATCAAGGTTTTGTAACGTCATGTTCTGGTGTTTAACGCTACCCGCTGAAATTTGTCCGGCTTTGCTGGCATCACCAAAATCAATCCAACCAGAAAGACGCGAGGCTTGGATGTAGGGAAGATCAATCCTTCCGTCCTGCCATTCACACGAGTAAACCCAAGATGGGTCAGTTTTCTTCTTGTGACCGTTTATAGAAGCAGAAAATCCAAGTTGTTTCTGTTTGGCCCAAAAGTTGGATTGAAGACTGGATTCTCCTGTTTGAGAGTTACCTTGATAGGATATTTTCCCACTTAAGCGGATGTTTCCGTAGTCTGTGTCCATGTCAATATTAATCCCATCAACGAGGACCGATCCGACCTGTGTGCCAGAGCTGCCTTGCGCTGTTGAAAAACTTGGAAAGGAAGCATCCCATCCAGCAATTTTATATTGACCATTTGCACTCATCTCTCCAGCCAGGCTTATCTCCTTTACCTTGACTGATTCAATGTGATGAGATGTCAAAAAATCTATCCAGTCAAATTGAACTGATATGCCTTCTGCTGTGCTAAATTCGCTACGGTCTAGAGAGATAGTGTTTATAAAGAATCCATTTGGGGAGATTGAGAAATCAGCAACTCGCGCTTCAGGAAATCCATTTTGTCGAATAAGCCTTTCGCAAAGCCGTGCGCCCAGAAATTCAGAAGAAAAAATAATAATGGCAAGTGCGGCAACTACTCCCGCAACTAAAATAAACCGAAAAGAGGGGCGAGAAATTTTCTTAAACATCAATATTGTCAGCAAAAATCGCATTCTTTTGGATGAAATCAAACCGGCTTTCAGCATTTTTTCCCATTAACCGCTCGACCAGATCATCAAGTTCTTCATTGCGTTTAAGATCCGCCAAGGCAGCCTTGGCATTTTCAACGGAAACACGTATAAGAGTGCGGCTTTCCGAAGACATGGTGGTTTCTTTGAGCTGTTTGGCTGGCATTTCACCAAGCCCCTTAAACCGACTGATCTCTACTTTACTTTTTCCTTTGAAGGTAGTTTTCATCAGTTCAGCCTTGTGAGCATCATCCTTGGCATACGCGCTGAGCGTTCCAGACGTAAGGCGGTACAAGGGAGGAAGGGCGAGGTACAAGTGTCCTTTTTCTACCATCTCTGTCATTTGAGTATAAAAGAAGGTCATGAGTAACGAGGCAATATGAGCTCCATCAACATCGGCATCCGTCATGATGATGATACGTTCATAGCGTAAGTTGGAAAGTTTGAAAGCCGATCCAATGCCACAACCAATCGCTTGGCTGAGATCTTGTATCTCCTGATTGTCACGAATTTTTTCACGAGAGGCACTGACAACATTTAAAATTTTTCCACGTAAAGGAAGAATAGCTTGAGTCTCACGGTTGCGGCCCTGTTTAGCTGACCCTCCTGCGCTATCTCCTTCAACGATAAACAGTTCAGTTCCTTCAGGCGAATTGCGGCTGCAATCGGCTAGCTTCCCGGGAAGGCGGAGTTTGCGCGTTGGAGTTTTACGGGTTTGTTCTTTCTCGTCTTTTTTGCGTTGACGATCCTCAGCTTTTTCGATGAGAGATTCAAGCAAAGCAGTACTGCGAGATGGGTTGCTAGTCAGCCAGTGGTCAAAATAGTCTTTAAGCGCATTGTCAACTAGCCGTGCAGCGTCCGTAGAAACCAGCTTGTCTTTCGTTTGCCCTTGAAACTGTGGGTCTCGGATAAAAACCGAAAGCATGACGGCAATATTGCCCAGCACATCATCGGCGGTAATCATTCCTGCTTTTTTATTGCCAGTAAGATCCCCATAAGATTTCAGTCCCCGTACCAACATAGTTCGCAGTCCGGACTCATGGGTTCCGCCTTGCGGAGTAGGGATTGTGTTACAGTAAGATTTTACAAATCCATCGCCTTCACTTAGCCATGAGACCGCGCACTCGACCCGTCCCATTTTATCAGCCAAATCAGCCTGTATATAAAAGGCTTCTGGAATTAGTGTCTGCTGGTTTTCAAGTTCACGGCTTAAAAAGTCCAGTAGCCCATTTGGAAAATGGAAAGTCTGCTTGGCCGGAATTTTTGAATCGGCCCCAAGCAATTCGGGATCGCAGGACCAGAGGATTTCAACGCCACGAAAGAGATAGGCTTTAGATCGCACCAGATCGTGAATCTGGCGGGGAGAGAATTTGAGAGATTTTCCAAAAATTTCAGGATCAGGGTGAAAGGTAACTGTCGTTCCTTTGCGGCCTTTTATAACCCCCATATCCAGCAGCTTCGAAGTGGGAACTCCTCTAGAAAAGCTTTGCCTATACAACCTATTGTCTCGCGCAACTTCAACGGTCATCGTATCAGAAAGGGCGTTTACAACAGAAATACCAACTCCGTGAAGTCCCCCGGATGTCTGATAGGCTTTGCTGCTGAACTTTCCGCCGGAGTGGAGCATCGTTAAAATAACTTCAAGGGCCGATTTCTTCGGAAATTTTGGGTGTGGATCTACCGGAATCCCTCGTCCATTGTCCGAAACAATAACGGTAGAGTCGCTTTTGAGGTGAATTTCAATGCGGCTCGCAAATCCAGCCACAGCCTCATCCATTGAGTTATCTAAAATTTCATTAACGAGGTGGTGCATAGCCCCTTCGTCGGTTCCACCAATATACATCCCTGGGCGACGGCGAACAGGCTCGAGCCCTTCCAAAACCTCAATGTCTGAAGCGGAGTAATCGGTACTAGCGGCTGTTTTCTTGGCCGATGAAAATAAATCAGTCATTTTTTAAGTCATCTTGCGCTATAATCATGTTAATTTGGTATCCAAGCACAGATTGAAGCCCATGACAACCTGCCTCGCCACCTATCCCGTGCGTTCTCCGACTATTCGCACCGTTGCCAGCGAAGTGGATGCAAATGCTGGCGGTGACATCTTTGGCGGGTGGATTTTAGGTCAAATGGACATTGCAGGTGGAATTTGTGCCTATGGTTATGCGCGGGCCAAGGTGGTCACAGTTGGCGTGAATGCGACCTCTTTCCATGAGCCTGTCTTCGTGGGAGATGAAGTTTCGTTTTTCGCGGATATTGTTCGAATTGGACGCACATCCATTACAGTTCGTATAGATTCTTGGGTCCTTCGTGCTGTAGGAGGTGAGGTTCGGCATGTGACAGAGGGCGTTTATACCTATGTGGCCATTGACGAGGATCGTCACCCTATTCCGATACAATCAAAGGAAATGTGAGATGAGAAAACTGGGTTTAGAACTTTTTCTATTTTTTGTTTTGTTGGTTATAGGGGGAATAGGCTCGCCAGCTTTTGCTTTTCTGACAGACGCGCCTATCCCTAATGTTGACGAAAAAGTTTCCCTTTCTCAGAACAACTTTCTGGCCAAAACCGATGTGTTCAAAGAGGCTCCTCTCAATTTAGATTATCTGAAATATACCGTCAGATTACCTAAAGGGTGGGTTAAAATGGCATCTGACACGGATGTGGGGGAATCCGATATTGTACAGAAATCGGGAAAGGAACTTTTTCAACAAGTTGCAAAATATGTGAGCCCTCCAGATATTGACAAACGGGATATGTTTCTGATCCACACCTTGGATCTAAGAGGGCTGATTTCGGCCAAAAACTGGTTTATTAACTATATGCTGACCAACGGACTTACAGCTGAGGGGATTACAGTTATTTCGGACCGTGAAGTTGATGTTCAGTTCACTCTTCTTGAAAAAACTGGAGCTTTTTCGGTGAGAGGGAAAGTTCTTATTTCAGGCCCCAAAGTTATTTTTGTTGAATACAAACTTGCGGCTGAACACCAAGAATCTCACCGTGACCTGCAAATCTTAGGCATCAAATCGTTCAAACTTTTGGCCCCTGACACGTCGCCTGCTGTCCACATGGAAACTTTTAGCTTTATTGATATTGCTAAGTTTGATTATCCCAAGGCGTGGATTCTTTATACTCCCAATATTACTACGGTTGATCGTATGGAAGCCTCGATCATCAACCTAAAAGGCAGTCAGTTGGTTGGAAGGCAGGATTTTGATGACGAGAATCTTCAGTTGGATGGGCGGGTTGATGTAACGGTCGTTACAAGAGGGCCAGACGTGACGATTGCTGGTGAACTTGATATTCTTCGTGAAGCATTGAAAAAGAAGAGACTCAAGTTTGGTGATCTGATAGAACGAGTTGATGATTTTGAGAAAAACCCTAGGGTGTTAAGTGCCAATATAGAGGTTTACAACCTTCTTAGCACAGAAAAAAAAGTAGTTGGATATGAGTACTGGGTGGCTTTGCTTCAAACACCCGGACGGCACTATATTTTTCGTCTACTCACTCTTGGGCGTAAAGATAACTTCTATGTATGGGCACAGAATGTTGAAACATTCAAAATGGCAATCAGAACCCTTGCTCCCGTTCACGATAACGCAGATTGAAGCGAACCAAAACCCCGCTTTTATAGCGGGGTTTCTTTGTGTTCTCTTGTGATTCTACGCAGAGTAGTACATATCGTATTCGATTGGATGGGGCATGGTTTCAAAGGCCAGAACTTCTTCCATCCGCAGATGGATATACCCTTCAAGCAAGTCTTTAGAGAAAACATTTCCTTCCAGAAGAAAAGCATAGTCGGCCTGCAAAGCTTCTAAAGCCTGACGCAAAGACCCACAAACACTTGGAACTTTGGCAATATCTTCAGGGGGGAGTTCATAGAGGTTTTTGTCAATCGCTTCACCCGGGTGGATTTTATTTTTAATTCCATCGAGTCCCGCCATGAGCATAGCTGAAAACGCCAAATAAGGGTTAGCTGTGGGGTCGGGGAAACGAATTTCAACGCGCTTACCTTTGGGCGAAGCCGCGAACGGAATTCGGCAAGAAGCCGAACGGTTGCGTGAAGAGTAGGCGAGAAGGACAGGGGCCTCATACCCGGGAACCAAGCGTTTATAACTGTTGGTGGTTGGGTTGGTAAACGCGTTTAAGGCTTTTGCGTGCTTGATAATTCCACCTATGTAGTAAAGCGCAGTTTCTGAGAGGCCAGCGTACCCGTCCCCCGCAAAAAGAGGTGCACCAGCTTTCCAGACCGACTGGTGAACGTGCATTCCCGATCCGTTGTCCCCGAACATTGGTTTAGGCATGAAGGTTGCCGTTTTGCCGTAAGCTGCTGCAACATTATGCACGACGAATTTGTATATCTGCATATTGTCGGCACAGTCCACCAAGGTACTAAACTTGATCCCAAGCTCGTGTTGGGCGGGGGCAACTTCGTGGTGATGTTTTTCAACCGGAACGCCCATGCCGGAAATGACGCTCAGCATTTCTGCACGCAAGTCTGCGCCTGTATCAAGTGGAGAATCTGGAAAATATCCACCCTTGGTACGTGGGCGATGTGCCAAATTGCCGTCTTCATAAACTTTATCGGTATTAGCTGGTAACTCTTCGCTGTCAACTTCATAAGAGACTTTGCCTGTCCGTACAGCATATTTGACATCATCAAAGACAAAAAACTCAGCCTCTGGTCCAAAGAATGCCATATCACCTATACCAGAACTGCGAAGGTAAGACTCGGCGGCTTTAGCAACAGCGCGGGGGCAGCGGGTATAGGGTTTACGCGTGGAGGGCTCTAACACATCACAAAAAACTTTGAGCGTGGGTTGAGCCGAAAACGGATCAAGAGACATCTTGTTCAGGTCAGGAACCAAAAGCATATCGGACTCGTTGATAGCTTTCCATCCGGCAATGGAGGACCCATCAAAATAGATGCCTTCCTCTAGCAAAGCTTCATCAATTGTACTGACGTGTTGGGCGGTGTGTTGTTGTTTTCCGCGCAGATCGGCAAAGATAAAATCAACATATTGAATTTCATTTTCCTTGATAAACTTAACTAGCTCGGCTGCGTTTTTAACGTGGACACCTGTCTTTGAACTCATTTTGGAAGCT
>CAYZAR010000047.1:0-3212 GCA_964476455.1 uncultured Micavibrio sp. | reverse complement strand
CCCGCTTTTTAGGTTGTTGGTTGTGATGTATGCAAAAAACACAATGCAGTTATGCGCTTTTCTGAACGCTTGTTAGCATAGGAGTTAGAGAACGTCCAGAGCATTCGTAAAATTTTATGCACTCTAGCAAGTTTTTCTCTGGACAAACAGAGACTTATTGAGCATAAAACAAAATCAAGGCTAGCGGCGATTGTAGCTCAGCGGTAGAGCCCTCGGTTGTGGTCCGAGTGGTCGTGGGTTCGAATCCCATCGGTCGCCCCATTTTTTCTTTTTTTGAAAATATTCTGGACATAAAACGCAATTATCGCTATCCGTGGTTTTTGTTATTCATAATTTTGAGGGTTGCTATGGGACAACTAGCTGATACTTTTTCTACTCCTGCATCAGGAGCTGATGGGAGTCTCCCCCCCGGCGCATTTTGGGGCGGAACAGGGGAGAACAGAGTGCTGTTCTTGCCCGTTACTGTACTCGTTACCTATCCTTGTCTACATGCACGTGGGGAGTTCGTTCCTATAGACAACCAGAATCCACTCTTGAGTGGTTTGGCTTTCGATCCTTAAAAGAAAGCGCAACAACCATCATTATCCTCTCTCCGGCGAGGGAGGCTGGCGCGTTACTTCTTGGGTAACCTGAGCCAGCAGAGTCTCAAATTTTTCTCTAGGGTTAGGGGATTGCGTCCCTATAACACTGGTTGCTGCTGAAAACGCTTGTCCAAGTATTCCTGTGGTAATTTTAAGAGGATCCTTGGCTGTTTGTGCTTCTCTGACCGCATATCTTAACAAGCCACGAAATAATGGGTTGGGGCGATCAAGCATTTTCTCCACAAGGAGGGGAATCCGGGGAGAAAGTTCGGATGATCTACTTCCTGCTGCCATGAAAAAATAATCTCGCAGTAGTGTAATGGCCATACCTTGGTTAAACTCGGCGACTCCTTTAAGCAAGGGTTCAAACTCGGCGGGGTTTTCCGCCAAAAAGTCAGAAAGAGAATTAGAAAAAGAATAAAGAGTCTCGTGTCCCTTCTTTGTATTGGGGCTATATAGCTTTTGAGCAAGGGATGTGGCCAAAATTAGGCTAGGTGTTGTATTCCGCTCCTTCAGATTTTCAAAAACCATTGCAGCCAAGTTGCGATTGCTTAGTCTTGCAGAACCTCCTCCTGCGAGAGCATAAAGGGCCCTTGTTGCGCAATCACCTTTTATCTTCTCCAGTTTGTCAAAAACGGTATACGCAGCCTCACCGTAGGCTTGCCCAATGCATCTGCAGAGTTTTTCGTAAAGAAGATCTCTCTCTACCATTTCGTCCTCAAAGGGCTTTGTGGGTAGAAATTTTGCGGCGGCCAAAGCAACTTTATCACGGGTTTCCCGTGCTACATACTCTGTGAGAGGCCCTTGTCTTTTTGAAGGGTAATCTTTCCCGAAAGTCATACTAAGTTGATCAACTTTGTCCTCCAAACTGACATCCGGATCTTTCATCTGTGCTGCATAACGATAGGCGTTAAGTTTGACTGTTTGGGCTGTGAACCAATCTTTAAGGGGAGACAAAAAACTCATAGCAACACCCACCTTAGTTACAAAAGCTATAAAAACAACTGGCACAAATTGACAGGGCGTTTGCAATATGTCAATAAAATTGTGTGTTTTTCCTACCTTGCCGGATGGTCAAATGTGGAGAAGAATAGGAACAGAATGTTAGAGATTCTCACTTCCGCCCAAATGAAACACTCTGAACAGATTGCAAAACAATCCGGCGTGGATGCTTTTTCCTTGATGAAGGCCGCAGGAAAGGCCGTGGCCGATGAGATTTTGGCTCGCTTTTCGTCTTCTCCCGTCCTTGTTTTATGTGGCCCGGGCAATAATGGGGGGGATGGTTTTGTTGTGGCCTCCCTTCTCAAGAAAAAGAAATGGCCTGTCACTTTGGCCTGCGCCGTTCCGGTTTATGATTTGCAAGGGGAGGCAGCGCGAGCGGCGGATTTGTGGAAAGGTCCTGTTCTTTCCTTCGAAAACTTGGCTCTGCCCGAAGGCGGAATTGTTGTGGACGCCGTTTTCGGAACAGGTTTGTCACGCGGGGTTGAGGGGGACATTGCCGAAATTTTAGAAACCCTTCAGCAATCGGATTGCACTGTTATCGCCGTGGATGTCCCTTCAGGCCTTGATGCTGATACGGGACAATGTCAGGGGTGTACCCCGCAAGCTGATGTCACGATCACGTTTTTTCGCAAAAAACTGGGTCATGTTTTAATGCCCGGGATGGATGCGTGCGGCGAAATCATTGTAGCCGACATTGGCATTCCGGAATCATCTTTGGCTAAGCTAGGGCCGTTTGTCCATGAAAACGGACCAGAGAATGGGTGGGGAGAGTGGGTTTCGGATAAACCTCGCAACAGCCATAAATATGATTACGGCCATGTTCTGATTTTGGGTGGACGGCAGATGACGGGAGCAGCCTGCCTTGCTGGAAAATCAGCTTTGCGTGTGGGGGCAGGGTTATGCACGATTGCGGCTTACCCTGACTCTGCGGCTGTTTATAGGTCCTATTGCCCAAGTCTTATTGTGGAACATCTTGATGAACTAGCCCGCTTTAAGGAGCATTTGAAAGATCCGCGCCGGAATGCGGTGGTGATTGGCCCGGGGGCAGGGTTTGAGAACCCTCCCGCACTCAAAAAAGCCGTCTTTGATACGCTGGCGGCAGAGCCTAAACGAGTCTGTGTGCTGGATGCCGATGCCCTTATGGTTTTTGCCGATGATGTACGAACTTTTTATAAAGCTCTTGGACCGCATTGTATTTTAACCCCACATGAGGGGGAATTTGCTCGCATTTTCCCCGATTTGGTCGGTAGTAAGATTGAGCGAGCCAAAGCAGCGGCCGCACGGACCAAATCTATTATTGTTCTTAAAGGCCCCGATACGGTTGTCGCAATGCCGGATGGTACTTGTGTCGTCAATATGACTGGAAACGGCTGGCTAGCAACAGCGGGGTCAGGGGACGTTCTCTCGGGTATGATTGCAGGATTTGCGGCTCGAGGCGGCTTGGAAGACTTGTTTGCTGCTGTTTGCGCCGCAGTATGGTGTCACGGCAAGGCCGGAGAAAACCTCGGAGTTGGCCTTATTTCCGCTGATTTAGCGGATCAAATTCCCTTGGTTTTCAAAAATATCTTAAATCCTTAGTGGTTTTCTCCTTTTTCCCCTTGGCGCGAA
Source organism: uncultured Micavibrio sp. (assembly GCA_964476455.1). Lineage (GTDB taxonomy): Bacteria > Pseudomonadota > Alphaproteobacteria > Micavibrionales > Micavibrionaceae > UBA1573. The sequence continues at coordinate 21 of CAYZAR010000047.1, read as the reverse complement.
ACAGTTTCTAGTCTAAAAACC
>CAYZAR010000046.1:0-9497 GCA_964476455.1 uncultured Micavibrio sp. | reverse complement strand
CGAACAGGTGGCCACGAAACTCATCATCCTTGGTAATTGTCTCCTCACCTATGGTGTCTTTACGGCTAGAAGATGTTGCGCTGGCATCCAGTTCCAACTCAGCAGCATCGTAGCGTTTGCGATACTCACCAAAAGCCATAGGGGTTTCTTTGGTAAACAGCCGCGCTCCCAATGTAGCGTCTTCTGAAGGCCCTATAGCCCAGTAATAGCGAGTGTTCACACTCAACCCCATTTGGGAGTTGCTAGAAAAAGTCGGAGGCAAAACGCCGCTTTTCTGATGAATTGTTCCATCAGGGTGGGAAAAATAGGGCGTGTAGGCAATTGGGAACCCGCCAACTTCAAACGTAGCATCCTTGTAGGTGATTGTATGGTCAGTTGTATCATGCGTAACCTTTCCTGCCCGAAACTGCCACAGTGGAGCCTTCTCTGGGTCAGCCTTACACTCCTCGCAAGGTGTGTAAGTTGCGTCAGTCATGACTATTCTTTCAGCGTTTTCGCGGTGTCCCTCTTCGGCCGTAAACCGTGAACCATCAGCCAGAACACTGCGCAGCTTTTTAACATAGCCGTTTTTGAACCGGTCCTTTAGCTCAACACGGTCCGCAAAATGGACATCCCCGGAAGGCTCCATCATCACCACATCGCCTTCAGCTTCTACGGATTCATTCTGCAAGTGATAGGTCACCGTCTTTGCCTTGACCACGCGCCCCTCTTGGGTAATTTCAACGTTGCCTGAGGCTACAATAATTTGGTTTTTTTCATCATAGTTGATTTGTTCGGCAAGAAAATCAACTTGGTCAGAAACAGGAGCAGGTTCTTGCAAAACTGCGGCGTAGGAGAAACAAGGAAAGGCCGCCCCCGACAACAAAAAAGAGAGCAGGGCAAAACGTTTAATTCGGACAGAAAAAAGCGGAAAACAAGACATTGAAAAGCAACAGGATGAGGAAGAGATTACGAACGGCCCATTGTCATGAAAAACCGCTCTTAAGTCAATGATGGCTATTTAGACCGCCGCAAAAGAAATGCAGGCATATTGTCTTCTGAAAAGCAAGAAGACTCTTCAGTTTCAAGCGGCTCCTTTATTGATTTAACTTCTTGACTTAACTTTCTAACAGAACTTACTGTTTTTGTTTTATTTTCTTGAATAACATCTTCGGAATTCTTGGACAAACTAGGCTCAGAAGCCACACGAGACTTTGTTTGAGGCCTAAAACTCTCGGTTGGCACTTCCTTTCCGACAACCTTATGAATAGCTTCCGCTAACTTGTCGTCTTCTGGTGTAACCAACGTCCACGCTTTGCCAGTTTGACCTGCGCGGCCTGTTCGCCCAATCCGGTGAACGTAGTCCTCTGCATTAAATGGAACATCGTAGTTAAAGACATGCGAGACCCCAATAACGTCAAGGCCACGAGCAGCAACATCCGAGCAAACAAGCAAAACAACTCCGCCATCCTTAAAGGCCTGAAGCGTTTCTGTCCGCTTTGATTGGACCATATCACCATGCAAAGGAGAAGCCGCAAAACCTTTGGCTTTAAGCCAACGTCCGAGCAGATCCACATCTCTTTTACGGTTACAGAAAACAAAGGCGTTTTTGACGCTTTCATGAGAAATAAGCTCATACAAAGCGGCCCGCTTGTCTTTGGACGAAACCAGCATCATACGATGATCGACTGTTGCCGCTGGAGATGCCGGAGGAGCAACCGAAGCCATCTTGGGATTACTCAAAAATTTTTCCGAGAGCTGTTTGATTTCAGGAGGCATTGTTGCAGAAAACAACAAAGTCTGACGCGCCGGCGGAATAAAACTAACAATTTTTTCAATGTCGGGAATAAAACCCATGTCCAGCATGCGGTCCGCTTCGTCTATAACGAGAATACGAATATCTGAAAGCAAAATTTGGCCACGATCAAATAAATCAAGCAACCGCCCGGGGGTTGCAATCAAAACATCAACCCCTTTTTCAAGAGCTTTGATTTGCTCTCCCATAGACTCCCCGCCAACCAGCAGTGCCTTGGTCAATTTATGGTACTTGCCGTAGCTATCAAAATTTTCAGCAACCTGCGCCGCTAGCTCTCGCGTTGGAGCCAAAACCAAAGACCGAGGCATCCTCGTTCTGGCCCGTCCATTCGCAAGCATCTCAATCATTGGCAAAGTAAAACTGGCTGTCTTTCCTGTTCCTGTTTGAGCCAAACCAATTAGATCACGCGCCATCAAAACAATTGGGATTGCTTTCTCTTGAATAGGAGTCGGAGTCGTGTAGCCGATCTCTTCAATCGCCTTCAACAATTCCTCGCCTAGTCCTAATTCAGAAAAATTCATAAAAAAACAGCCCCCCCAATGTGAGCATATGTAAGGATGACAAGTTAAGCTGATGTGGTTTTTCCAGAAAAGACAAGCAAAGTCAATGAGTTTCGTGGGCGTGTCCCTTATGGTCTTCATGCACATAGGCAGAATTCGGCGTAAAAACCGAGAGAGAGAAAATATTTTTATGAACAAATGCAAAGATAAGCACGTTAACCACAAAAAGAAGAGTAGCTATAATCAAAATATTCTGATTATGGCATTGTTCTTTGCCGCACGCAGCGTTGGAACAATCCCCTCCCCTAGCAGCGAATTTTTTAGCGAGGGCAAAAAAAACCCACCCCAATCCAACCATCCCGCCGGAAAAGATGATAATCGGGATTTCGTAGTGGTGCATTTTTTCATGAAGAAAGAGCAGAAACTCAGGAGCTTCTCTTACCAAGCCAATGTTTGCAGCAAAACTAAGGATAGTAAACAAGGTAGGAAGAACACAGCAAAAGACATGACCCAGCTCTGAGAGCAGAACCGCCCAGCCGAAACTACGGTGAGAAACCAAAGACATTTGAGCCTATCCTGTACAAAGAGAAACAGGGTAGTGTTATATTATATCGGAGAAAAAAGCAAGCTCTTAACTCGCCCCTTTGCGAGAAATCAGAACAAACGGCGTCTTGATAAGGATAACAATATCCCCCCAAAGCGACCAATTTCGGACATACCAGCTGTCCCAATATACTCGCCGCTTGAAACTGGTATCGTTCCGACCACTAACCTGCCAGAGGCCAGTCAGACCAGGTTTAACCGAAAGATACTCCTTAATCGTTTCTCCGAAATAGGGAATTTCATCCTCCAAAATGGGACGAGGGCCAACCAAACTCATGTCCCCTATAAACACATTCCAAAGCTGAGGAAGTTCATCAATACTGGCTTTGCGGATAAACCGCGCCGTTTTTGTTGTCACACGCGGATCGTTGGTCAGTTTCCGGTACTTTTCCCAGTTTTCTTTCGCCTGAGGATTTGCCTCCAGATAATCATTCAACAAATGGTCAGAATTTGGCTCCATAGACTGAAACTTCCAACATTTGAACTTGTTGCCTTGATACCCTATTCGCTCCCCACCATAAAAAAGCCGTCCACTTTGCCCTTCAAGTTTGAGGAACAACGCAACCAAAACAAAAACCGGAGACAAGCAAAACAACGCCATACTCGAAACCGTAATGTCCATCAACCGTTTGATAATACGCGCAAAAGAGAGAGACGACCCCATTGCGTGGCCACGCCGAGCTTCGAGCATCGTAATGTCATAGCCAAAGAAATAGCGCGGCTCCATTTCATAAAGAGTTGCTCGTGTAATCGAAGGAACGACTGCATAAGAGACACCAGATTCGTTTAGCACATTGATGAAATGGTCGCGTTGTTCTCCGCGGAACGTATCAAGAGACACCACAAAGAAAAGTTCGGGGTGCGCCGTAATAAATTCGGCATAGTCAATTTGCCCATCGTTTATTTCTATGTCTCCACGACCTTTGGGCAAATCCTCGCGGACAAAATCAGCCGCATTGGGGTCTCGCAAGAAAACGCTACGGACGTTATAGCCTGTCGCAAAATCCGACTCAAAAGCATAAACCAAATCGATTGCCGTTGAGTTATCCGCAATAATAACTGTCTCTATTCGCCCGATTTTGCGCCGCGCCAGATACCAGAAATAGACCCAACGAACCGCTAAAACAAACCCAAACGATAGCGACCAAATGACTGCAATCAGTAAGCGGGACTCATATATTTTGAGAGAGAATGCGATAAAACCATGAAGCAAAAAAATTAGAAAAAATGTCTTTCCAATGTGCTGAACTTGGGTCCACCACGGAGTGCGCAAGGTATAAAGCCCTTTACTCCATAGCCGTCCCAACCCCAACAAAGAAAGAATAACAAAAATCTTTTGGAACAAACTTACATCTTGAGCAACCTCCTTATAGGAAGGAAGATCGAGAACATGAACTTGCAGGAACGATGTTAAATATCCCGCCAACCAGTTAGCCAACATCAAAGCCAGCAAATCCAGAGCAAAAATTGTTGCTCCTCCGACCGAATCTTTCAGCCCAAATGGCAAATGTGGAGACTGACTCTCACTCATCGTCTTTGTGTCCTGTTGTATGCGTAATCAGCCAAGAGTGCGGAAAAAACTCCCATCACAACCCCGACCAGAAGTCCCACAAAGAGAACAGGAGAGAGGGGAGGACGGATAGCCTTCCAAGATTCTTCAGCTTTTTTAGTTAGTACCCAATCTTCCCCAGACGAGGCATTGATATGGGCTTTTTTTAAGCATTCGTCAAATTTTTTGGTATTGGAAAACGATAAAAATTTATCACGGCATTTCTGGCTCGCAATTTTTTCCAGAGAATCCGCCTGATTTTCGCTCAGAAATCTGTAGTTTTTGCCCATCGCGGACTGGTACATCTCTCCCAGCCGATTGGCAATTTCCGCAGCGCTAGAGGGAGAACGGGATAAAACATGAATCTCAATCGTTTGCCGCTCAGGATACTGAAAAATATGAACGCTGCCTTGCAGTTGGGCAAAAACTTTGTCTTGAGCCGAACGATTTTTTTCTCCCAACAAGCTTTCAATGAATACAAGTACTTCAGGGCGGAGTCGCTCAAGAACACTAGAATCCGCCGGAATTTGAAAGTTAAAATTCGGATCATCCTCAAGGCTCATCTCTGCCTCAACTTTTTTGAGGAAACCAGACAAATCATTTGCCCTGAATTTCTCAGCAAATTGTGGATACGCATAGCGGACGTGGAACAACGTGCTGGCCCCGTATTGGTTTGCTTGCAACGCCACCAAGGAATATGCCGCCATCACAATCATCAATGCAACAGCCAAAACAAGGTTGCGGCGACGCCACAACGTCTCTATAGGATTAAATCTTGCCATTCCAACTGATCCGGATAACCTAAAAAGCCTAGGCTAGGCCATTCTAAAAAATCCGTTCACGAACCGTGATAGAATCCCCAGGCAAGATAGGCGTGTTGTGATCTGCGTTCATCTGAAGTTTTTGAACTTCCTGCCAACGGTCAATCAAGATCTTTCTCTTAGCTGCGCGAGGAGTATAGCCGCCAGCGGTTGCAATCGCCTTAAACACATCCATACCAGGTTGATAGATGTAGCTCCCCGGGTTTTTAACTTCCCCAAGGATATAAAAAGGCCTCATGGTCTGAATATCGGCTGTCACAAGTGGACGAGAGAGGAATCCTCTGCTCACAAACATTTGTTTAACTCTCCATTGCAAGCCAGCTTCTGAAAGACCTGCCGCTTCGATTTCACCAACCATTGGAATGGTCACAATGCCGCGAGGATCAATCATATACTCGCCAGTTAAGGACTCTTCGCCAAAAACCACCAACTTTACCTTATCGCCAGGGGTCAAGAGAAAGTCGCGGTCCAAACGAACCTCCTTAGGAGCATCGATATCCGCAGCTGGCGGAACTGCGCAACCGCTCAGAAACAACAAAGTACCAACAAGCAACAGGGAATAAAGGCGTGTCATGTGCAAAATCTTTTCCAAAGTATATATTCCTCCAAATCTGATCTTAACGCTTTTCTGCGCCAATTGTATCAGCAAAAAAATTATTAACCAGCCGGCAGTGTTGCTCGTTGGCATCCGCTTCTTCCATCCGACCATACGGCCCAAGTCTTAAATTTTCCTTGATAAGACGAGCCGGATTGCCCGCCACCAGCGTTCCCGAAGGAACATCTTTGGTCACAACGCTGCCTGCCGCGACAATACACTGATCCCCGATAGTAACCCCGGGCAGAATGACGCTATGCGCCCCGATAAAGCAATGGCTCCCAATCCGTGTATCCAGATAGAGGCCCCGAACCATATCATGGGTCAAAATCGAAGTCCTGAACGTAATATAGCTATAGGGTCCGACATGGATTCCCGCCGGATACGTCTTGTCAAACTTGGTAGAAAGCGAAAATTGACACGTTGGGTCAAGATCCATCCCCCAGAGTCTATTGTAGTAATAGATTCTGGCTCTGAGAATAAAACGCCTCAAGGGCTCCAACTGATTTAGGCTCTTTAACATAACCCTCATATAACAAACTAGATGGACCCGCGCAATGTCTCAAGCACGAGGTTTGTATCAACCCCTTTGCACAACGCCGCCTGACCAATAGACTGAAGAAGGACAAAAACCAACCCCTCGGATGTGTTTTTTTTATCTTTTCCCATCAATCGCAGCAATTCTTCGGGAGTTGTGAGCAAATATGGCACAATGTCCCTGATTTCCGTCCTCATCCCCAAGGAGGATAGATGGAGCTTAACCCGCTCCGCATCAGATTGGTTTATCTTGCCAAGGCGGGCCGACAAGCGTGCAGCTAGCACAAGGCCAATACCAACCGCCTCCCCATGCAAAATCCGGCCATCATACCCTGCGGCTGTTTCAAGCGCGTGGCCGAAACTATGTCCTAAATTAAGCAAGGCCCGTAGACCGGCCTCTTCACGCTCATCTTGCTGAACAATCTCGGCTTTCATTTGGCAACTGGTCTCAATAGCCTTTGCGAGAGCCTCAGGCTCTCCATCTAAAACTTTCCGGCCATTCTTCTCAAGCCAAGCATAAAAATCGGCGTTGCCCAGAAGTCCATATTTTACAATCTCGGCATATCCCGCCTGCCGTTCGCGCAGCGGAAGCGTTGAGATTGTTTCAAGATCAATGGCTACTGCTTTTGGTTGGTAAAATGCCCCGACCAAATTTTTTCCCTGCGGCGTATTAATCCCAGTTTTCCCTCCGACCGAACTATCCACCTGCGCCAACAAAGTTGTTGGAATCTGAACAAAATCAATTCCGCGCAAGGCCAAAGCTGCGGCTAATCCTGTAATATCTCCGATAACACCTCCTCCGACTGCAAACAGGATAGACTGGCGCGTGCATCCAGTTTCAAGCATCCAATCCAATACTTCTTCAAGCCGCGAGAAACACTTCGTCCCCTCCCCCACCGGAAGAACTTTTAAGAAAGTATCTTTCATCAAGTAAGTAAGGCTCTGTGAAAAGGCCTCAACATAAAGGGGGGTAACAACCTCGTCAGACACTATAAAGGCCCTACGTCCATGAAGATCCAGAGGCAGCCATTCCTCAACCCTTCTCAACAGCCCCTCCCCGATAAAAATTGGGTAGCTCCTCTCCGATAAATCAACGGTCAAACACGGACACACTCTTCAAGCCTCAGCAAAAGGATGAGAAATCATATAGCCAGCAATATCTTTTATCATAGCCTCTAAGGCAATGGTTTCGTGCGCATAGTTGTTTTTGAATCTTATTTGTGCGCACGCATAGGCAGGTTGCCGTTCCTCACTCACAGTTTTTAGAGCCTCTAAAGGGTCTTTGTTTTTCAGAAGAGGGCGATCACTGCCTTTTGTACGTTCAAACAACAAATCTGTCGGTGAATCCAACCACACGCAAAGGGAGCTTTGTAAAAGAATCTTTGCAGTCTCCTTTTGAGCGAAAGCTCCACCTCCAGTTGAGATGACCTGGGATGATGGGCCTTGCTTCAGTAAAGCTTCAAGAACTTCACGTTCAAGTGTTCGAAAAGAGGCTTCTCCTTTCTCTTCAAAAAATTGAGCAATGCTCATGTCCGAAGTTCTGACAATTTCTTCATCCGAATCAACAAAGTCCCACCCTAGACTTTCAGCCAATGCTTTCCCCAACGTAGTTTTTCCAGCCCCCATCATCCCTACCAAAACAATAGGTCGTGAAAATTTTGCTATAATTTCTAAATCTGATTGAATCATAATTGTGGTATTAAATGAAAAATCTCTGTTCATAAAGTCACTTTAGGCTTTATATAAAAAGCCGATTCATTCAAAGATACATCGTAACCTTCGGAAAGAGTCATGAAAATTTTTGGAATTTTTCTTGCATTACTGGTCATTGCTCTCACTGGTGGCGTGATTTACCTTGGTATCACAGATGTCTCAGTTCCTCAGACAACCGTGACAAAAGATGTTTCCGCAGTCCCTGCCCCTAACATTCCTACAAAACCTGAATGATTTCTTTTGTAATGCGCCCATTCTTTCCCTTCTCTGTTTCCGCTCTTGCTGTGTTGGCATTGCTGTCAACCCCCTCTCTTGGTCAGGCTGAGGAAAAACCCACCCAGCCTCATAGCCGCATTTTGCCCGTTAAAATTCATCCGGTGCAAGAGGGCGCAGATAACATCTCGAAAGCCGCACCTGAAATTCAAGGGAGCAAAACCGAAGCCGCGAATCTTGACCCTGAAACCCTCGGACTCTTGACTTCTCAAGCAGAAGGTAGTCTGGGGCCCGACCTTTGGAAAGGGCAGTCTCGCAAAACTATCGTGAGTAGCTTGCAGGCTATTAAAGAACCCATCAATGCCCCCATGCACGACTTGCTTGTGCGTGCTCTCCTCACCACGGCATCACCTCCTGCGAAGGTTGATGATAAAGATGATATCGATTTATTTGCCCTTCGACTTCAAAAACTCGTCAGTCTAGGAGAGTTTACAAAAGCCGTGGAGCTTTACAAAAGACATGATGACCAAACCCCCCTCTCCCCCGCCGCTATCGAGTCAGGAATTGAAGCGCTGATTGGTTCTGGAAAAATGGGTCTGGCTTGTCTCGAGTCGAAAGCCGCGCCCGTTCGCACCGAATCCCCCCCATCAGCCTTTTTTGCTGATGTAGATTTTTTCTGCAAAACATTGCTCAGCCCCGTGTCTGGATCAGATGACGAATTGAGACTCGCCAACGCAACCCGTGTGTTCCAAGAAAATTACAAGCTGCCTAGCCCTACAAGTTTTGACGAACTGAATAAAATGGGAACCTTACAGGTTCTCTCTCTGTTCAAAACAGGCAGTCTTTCAATCTTTTTGCAATCCGCACCAAATTTTCAGGGCCTTTCTGGTAGAAATATTTCCCTTCTCCTTAATCAAAATCCCGAGTCGGTAGATATTCGTGTCGGGTTATCTGTTGAAGCCGCTCATCGTGGACTTCTTTCCATTGAGGATTTGGGGAAAGCATACAGCGAAGCTTTTGGGCAAGTCAGTCCATCGGGTGTAGCAAGCTCAAAAATAGCTCCTAATACAAGTAAGTGGGACAATTTTCTAAGCTTGTACATGAAGGTTGCTTCGGCAGGGAAATCGGCTTCCGTTCCAGATCTAACCTCTCTACTCCGACTTGCTGAGCC
>CAYZAR010000045.1:2335-9503 GCA_964476455.1 uncultured Micavibrio sp. | reverse complement strand
TGCTCCATTCAAAATCTCTTCAAAATTGAATCATTTTATCTGACGTAGGCTATAAAATGTTTCGATCTTGAAGAGCTCAGAGACAGTTTTCGTCGGAGTTTTTTGAGCTGGGCCCATTTTCTTTCGATGAGAGTGAGGTCTGGCGAGCAAGTAAGATCATCAAGTTTCTAGAAAATCACGCTACCTTTGCAAGAGGTTTATTGTTCCTACAACGCACGCCAGCCAATATCGCGGCGGCAAAACCCTTCTGGCCAGTCAATCAAATCAACTGCCTGATAGGCCGAACTGCAGGCCTTTCCCAGCGTATCCCCCACAGCGCACACGCCAAGCACTCGCCCGCCATTGCTTAAAATTTCACCATTTTTTGCTGCGTAGGTTCCTGCATGGAATATTTCCACGTTTTCTATTTTTGCAGCATTTTCTAAATTGCCAATCCGCGTGTTTTTGACTGGATCTGCCGGATAGCCTTTGGCCGCCATCACCACACAAATCGAAGGATTATCAAGCCACGCCACCGAGGTTTGATCTAATTTCCCCTCCGCTGCATTTTTAAGAATCTTGACTAGGTCCGCATCCAACCGCAGCATGAGAGTCTGACATTCAGGGTCGCCGAAACGGGCATTATATTCCAAAAGAAACGGACGGCCTTTGACGACCATCAACCCGGCATACAAAACCCCTGTGAAGGGGCATCCTTCTGCGATCATGGCCTTGACGGTTGGCCGAATAATTTCTTCCAGCACCTGTTCTTCAAGTGCAGGGGTCATTAAGCGAGCGGGAGAATACGCTCCCATTCCGCCTGTGTTAGGGCCTTGATCTCCGTCATAGGCCCGTTTGTGATCCTGTGCCGAAGTCAGGGGAAGAATATTTTTGCCATCCGCCAAGACAAAATAGCTGATTTCTTCTCCGTCCAGAAATTCCTCGACCACAACTGAAGCCCCTGCGGCACCAAAGGCATTGCCAGAGAGCATATCCCGTGCTGCTGCCTTGGCTTCCTCGGTTGTGCTGGCCACAACAACACCCTTGCCAGCGGCTAGGCCATCGGCTTTGACCACGACAGGAGCCCCAAGACGATCAATAAACGTTTCGGCTGGAGCCACTTCGGTAAATCGTTCATAGCGGGCTGTTGGTATCCCGTATTTTCTGCACAAATCTTTCATAAAACCTTTGGAGCCTTCCAAACGCGCTGCCGATTGGGTTGGCCCAAAAACTAGGATTCCTTTTTCTTGCAAGCGATCCACCACCCCAAGGCTTAGGGGAAGTTCGGGTCCGACCACCACCAGATCAATTTCCCTGTCCACCGCCAGTTGAACCAATCCGGAAATGTCCGATAAATCGATTGCTATGCAGGGGCAAATTTCGGCGATTCCTGCGTTCCCGGGGGCACAGATCAACGACTCGCAAAGAGGTGATTGTTTTAATTTCCAAGCGAGGGAATGTTCGCGGCCCCCCGAACCGATCAAGAGCAGTTTCATGCCGCCCATCTTGCTGATTTTGAGGCGAAACTCAAGCCCTTGGAAAAGATTCAAGCAAAACTTGCTTTTTTCCACTGATTGGGGTATCGCTAGCGCAACCATTAGTTTCTATAAGTCAGGTTTTCAAATGTCGCATTCCAGCCTTCATTTTTACGAAATGCCTGCAGGTTCGCTCCTTGCCGGCCTTGCGCAGCGTTACACCTCTGAGGTTCTTGCCCCAATTGCTACCCAATTAGAGAAATTGGACAGAAGCAAACTCCGGTTCGTTCATAAAAACGGGGAATGGAGAATAAAGCCCCAGAAAGATGCTGGACCTTCCTTGACAGGAGAATTTGCTGGAACCCTCAATCATTCCATCACCTTTCCTGACTTTGGAACTTTTGTTAGCCAAAACCAAGACGCTCCGAATTTGGGCAAGGCCAGTTTTTTCCCTTCGGAGAACGGGGCTTTCTTCCTTGCTTGCGAACAACCTCTTCCAAAAAGATTCCACAATGCTCACATACCCGGAAGGGCACATACATTTCATTTTGGGGAAGGAACAATCCGAATGGCTGGTGACCACTACGTCCCCACCATATTGCAAGGGATCACCTTTCACAAAGAACAAGCCCCAGCAGATCCTCACAAAGAGGAACAGCACCAAGCCCACACAACACGAAGTAATTGTCCGGAGTTAGCTGTGGCCTAAAAGCTCTGAAGCTATTTCACCCGCGAGATATATTCGTCAGTGCGGGTGTCGATTTCGATTTTCTCGCCAGTTTCAACGAAGGCTGGAACTTGAATTTCGTAACCAGAAGGTAGTTTAGCTGCTTTCATGACACGGCCCGACGTATCGCCGCGAACGGCTGGCTCGGTATAAATAACTTCACGAACCACTTTGGTGGGAGGAACAACCGAAATAGGTCGGCCTTCGTAGAAAGTTACTTCGCAGGTCATTTGTTCTTCAAGATATTTCAGAACCCCTTCAATGTCTTCTTTTGAAAGTTCGTATTGATTATATTCGGAGTCCATAAAGACGTACATATCCCCTGCCTCATAGGAATAGGTTACTTCTTTGGTTTCAAGGATAATGTCTTCAAATTTTTCATCTGCCTTGTAAACGGCCTCAGACGTTGTGCCAGTCAAAAGGTTTTTGAACTTGAACTTCATGACCGATGCGTTCCGACCGGATTTGTTATACTCCGCTTTGGTAACCACCAAAGGGATTTTGTCCACAACAACCACATTCCCGGGGCGCAATTCTTGAGCTAATTTCATGACAGTTTGTCCTTATGGTTTCTTAGCGTTCATTTTCTCTGAGCAAAAAGCCAACAAGGCTTCGGCAAGTGTGGGAGCTTTCCCCAAATCATCTGCCCATAATCTAGTCGTTTTTTCCAGTAGGGGCAAATAACTCAGAAAACGGTCCCATGACCCATTCCTCAGTTGGCCTTCTTCATTCCACATTGTATGAAAATCTGCAAGCGTTTCTCGCTCTTCCCGTTCCAGATTTTGTGAATATTTGGAAAGAAACGCCGCAAGTTTTGGAATATGGCTCCCCTCTTCTTGCCGGTAAATGTTCCAGACCAAGGGGCGACCAGCCCAAACTGCCCGTACCAGAGAGTCCTCTCCCCGCACAAAGTTAAGCTGGCAGGTCCACAACAAGCGGTCGTAATCCATTTGAGAGAGAAACGGAATGGTACAAAGGGTAAAAGACCCTTTGGAAACGGAGTCTCCGGCGAATAAAGCGGCGCGTCCACACCATGATGAGACCACTTCAGACGCGACTCCTTCTGGAACAAAGAGACGAACTGGGCGGATAGAAGCGGATAATTGATCAAAAAGAGAGGCAATTGGGGCGGTTTTATAACAAAAAAGGCTCACATCAAGGATATTTTCGTCATATTCTGGCAGTTTGAGACTTTTTCTCCAGATATTTTGGTCATTTTTGCTTGATTGAAAGGCGGTTCTCGCTTCAATAAGGCCATATTCCCGTATAAGCCCCCCTGTTTTCTTTGTAAACCCGGGGAAAAAAAGTGTTTTCTGAAGCCCCGTTTCTGGGTGAATAGAGGGGAGCGCGTGGCAGTCTTCCACCCAACTCTCCGCAGACAAATATTCAAGATCTACCCAAACCGGAGGCGTTGATTTTGCCACCATCTTTGTAATGATTTCATGGGGAAGGCTACACGCGAAGGCTTCCACCACAATATCCGCCGCATCCTCGTAAGACTCTGTCTCAAAAGGGTCCTTCCACTGGTGGATCAAAACCTTATCAATCGTCTGAGAAGCCCCGTTTAGTGTCAGGCGGGGCTCAAGGCGGGAAAAGCTGACCCAATCATCCACCCATAAGCGAACAACCACCCCGCAGTCATTTGCCAAGTGGCGGGCCAAACGCCAACACACACCAATGTCGCCCAGATTATCAATGACACGACAAAATAAATCAATGGACACGGGGAGCTGCACTTGGTTCCTGTCCTGCAGAAGAGGGAAAGATAACCTGAAGGCTGCGGTTGGTTACCACACTCTCGCTCCGCAAGGGAATGAATGTATCCCTCCCGTTTCGCGCCAAGGCGATATAACCGTCTTGTTTTAGAGAGTCAAAAACCTGCGGATTCCTTTCAGCCAACTCTTCCATAGAAATAATCTCATCCGCAATGATGCACACAGGACCTTCGGAGTCTACCCTAGGCTCACGATCCGAATGTTCCGAAGAAGAGAGAGTGACCAATTGCCAAGCCACAGCTTGGGGTGGAATATCATGCAAGTATCCTCCTGCCGAACGGTCTTGAATCTCGTAATAACGCAGAAGAGCCCGCAGCGGCTTGGGACACAAGGTGGTTTTGTTTCCCTGCACCTTATCCATTATTCGGGAAAAAATATCTCCCAACGTAACCACCGGAATGGGGATGTAGTAGCGGCGGATGAGTGTTTCAAAAGTTGTGTTAAACGAAATCGTTATACAAGAATCCATTTTTAAGATTCCTTCCCATGAAGAAAAATTATACGCTGAGAGAGTCTTTAGCACAAATATAACAATTATGGCAACAATCGTCTTATGGATATAAAATTTTACCATCTCAGCCGCGCCACGCCCGCCCAGATTCTGCCTGAACTTCTTGCGCGTGCGCGGGCCAAAAACCATAGAGTCATGGTTCGGTGTGAGACACAAAATGAAGCCGACTCGATCAACGAGGCTCTGTGGCTTCATCCGGCCGACAGCTTTCTGCCCCATGATCTTTCAAACAGCAAAGAGGCGGCGAACCAGTCTATTCTAATTGGGGCAGATCTTGACAATCCTCATGGCGCAGATGTTTTGTTTCTGATGCCCAGAGCCAATGCGGATCTTCAGGGAAGTTGGAGTCTCTGTTGCGTTCTTCTGGATGGATCAAACCCTGAAGAAATTGCAGCAGGCCGCGCCAATTGGAAACAATGGAAAGACGCAGGGCATACCCTGACCTATTGGCAGCAAAGCGAACAAGGGAAATGGGAACAAAAAGGGTAAGACGAGAAGCCCAATAAAAAACAGCCCGTTTTAAGGGGCTGTTTCTGAAAGAGGCTTTATCTTTTATTCTGCTGCGATAGATTTTTGTACATCCGCATCAAAGGGCTCTACCCAACCAATATTGCCGTCTAGGCGGCGATAAACCATGTTAATTGCGTTATTCTTCGGGTTGCGGAACAGCAAAGCAGGCTGACCAGACAAGTCCATACGCATGACCGCATCGGCTACGCTCATTTTCTGAATCCGCATCGGGTTTTCAGCAATAATGACGGGATCTTTTCCAACTGGCAGCGAGTCCTCATCTTCCTCTTCTACGCGGTCACCATCCAATCCTTTGCTGGCCAAAACATAGTCATGAGCTTTGGTCATTTCCGTCTCGGGGGTTTCCTCAAGGCGGGCGTGGTGGTCGCGCAGACGATTCTTGTAGCGTGTTAGCTGCTTGGCAACCTTCGCCGCAGCGGCATCAAAAGACACATACGCCTCTGGCTCAATGGCCGTGGCTGTCACCAAAATGTCTTTCCCCACGCGAAGAGAGATATGGGTTTTAACAAAACCATGTCCCTCGGGCGAAAACGTCACTGTATTGTCAATGGCTCGGTTAAAGTATTTGGCGTTGAGTTCGCCTAGTTTTTCGGTTGCATAGGCGCGAAGAGAATCTCCAACGTCCATCTGTTTGCCGTGAACGGATAGTTCCATGTTACTACTCCTTGTGTTTGGGGAGGTTTCCGCGAAGACTTCGAGGAAAGGCTGCTTTGTACCTGAATGGCTTGCCCATCCCGAAATGTCCTGATAGGAAACATAGATCTATTTTATCACTTAAAAAGTTGAACAAAAGATAAATCGTGTCCTGTTCGTTTTCTTCTTCTGGCCCAATTGGGGTTTTCGACTCTGGAATCGGTGGATTGACAGTGCTCAAAGCTCTTGTGGAGCGGTTTCCTGCGGAATCTTATATTTACATTGGAGATACGGCGCGGCTTCCTTATGGCACCAAGAGTCCAGAAACCGACATTAGCTACTCGCGCAGTCTCACCCACGCAGTGTTTCAACATAATGATAAAGCTGTTGTTGTGGCGTGTAACACAGCCTCAACCCACGCTTTAGGGGCGGTTCAGGAGATGTCAGCTCCGATTCCAGTCATTGGTATGATTGAACCTGCTGCGAAAGCTGCGCTTACTGCCACAAAAAACAACCGGATCGGGATCATCGCCACCAGCGGAACCGTCCGAAGCGGAGCCTATACGCGGCAATTGCAAAAGTTACGCCCTGAAGTTGAAGTTTTTTCTCAGCCCTGCCAAATGCTCGTAGCTTTGGCCGAAGAAGGCTGGTCTAGCGGAGATATTACCGAATCAGTTATCAGACGATACCTTGATCCGCTCTTTTCCCAGTCTCCAACCCCACCCGATACATTGGTTCTTGGCTGCACCCATTTTCCGGTGTTTGAACCTCTGCTGCGTGAAATTCTTGGGGAAGAAGTCACCCTCATCAACAGCGGAAAGGCGGCGGCAGAATCTTTGGCTGCCTATATTCCCGTTTCCACGGAAACGGGAAGTGGAGCTTTACAGTTTTTTGCCACCGATGACCCCCACCGTTTTGCGGATAATGCTGCCAAATTCTTTGACCACCGCCTATCATACCAAGACGTTCAACTGATTGATGTAACTGGGTAATTGTTAGACCTCTTGCAGATGCCCGCCAGAGTTAGGGTTATGCAGCAGGTCTATTTATTCCGTTTGATTCGCCGCCGCTGAACCGAAGAGGGAATACCCAAAGCTTCGCGGTATTTGGCCACAGTTCGCCGCGCAACATCCATTCCCTCTTTTTTTAACAAATCGGCGAGTTCGTCATCAGATAGAATGGATTGTGGGTCTTCTGCGTCTGCCAACGCTTTGATCCGCGCTTTCACCGATTGCGAAGAAATGGCCGTCCCATCGGTTCCTTCAATCGAAGACGTGAAAAAATACTTCAGCTCGAATAGACCGCGGGGCGTTCCTATAAATTTTCCCGTGGTTACCCTGCTGACCGTACTTTCATGCATGGCAATTTTTTCAGCAATTTCTCGCAAAGTTAGAGGTTTCAAAAACTCAATGCCATATAGAAAAAATCCGTCTTGCTGTTCGACGATTTCACTGGCCACTTTGAGGATGGTTTGGGCTCGTTGATCGAGGGCTCTCACCAACCAGTTGGCGTTGTTCATCTGGGTGGTTAGATACTC
>CAYZAR010000045.1:0-2325 GCA_964476455.1 uncultured Micavibrio sp. | reverse complement strand
CGCGTGACCACTCACTTTGGTATAATACTCGTTATTCACCAGAACGCGGGGCAAGGTTTCTGTGTTCAGCTCAACCCGCCAGCCGCCACCAACTTCTTTGGGAAGTTTTTTCATGAGAACATCAGGAATGGCGGTTTGCACAATTGAGGGTTCGAAAGAAGACGAAGGCTTCGGGTTCAAGCTCCGAATAACCGTTGCCATTTCACTGATGACGTTCTCATGAACATCACAGAGCTGAGCCAATTTCTTATGGTCGTGTTGGGCGAGAAGAGGAAGATGTGCGAGCAATAATTTCATTGGCCCGTCTAACTCTCCGCGATCTTCGAGTTGCAAAGACAGACATTCCGCAAGATCTGCGGCAAAAACTCCTGAGGGATCAAACTTTTTGAGCCGCAGCACCAAGGCTTGAAGTCGCTCAAGAGGGCAACTAAGTTGCTCGGCAATATCTGTTAAGCTCTCGCGCAAATATCCCGCCTCATCAAGACGATCAATCAACAAGGTTCCGAGCATTCGGTCCCGTGGATCTTCCATGTCCATCATCAACTGGTTTTGCAGATGATCTCGCAAGGTTGTTGGTTGGCCCAGCGTATTCTCAAAAGATGTTTCATCGTCACTGAAATCGGTTCGGCCTCCGGCCCCAATATCTGCCATCATGGACCCAGAATCAAAATCGTGCGAAGAAGGAGGCGATGCGGTCGAAGGCCCTTCGTCGCTCCATGACTGATCGAAACTTTCGGCAATGTTATCTTTCTCGGGAAGAGAGGATGGAGCCTCCTCTTCGGTGCTTTCCAGAGCCGGAGAACTCCCTTCCGCCTTTTCGAGAAGAGGGTTTTGCGCAATTTCCTCTTCTAGGTAGTCTTGCAGTTCCAGATTGGACATTTGCAACAATTTGACGGCCTGCTGCATTTGCGGAGTCATCACGAGAGATTGTTGCTGGCGAAAATCAAGTTTCTGAGTAATCTTGGTCATGACAAGGAGTGTAGCACAGGAGATTAAAGGCTGAAACCTTCCCCTAGGTAAACTTTTCGAACGTCTGGGTTTTCAACAATTTCGTCTGGAGACCCTTCGGTCAAGACTTTCCCGTCATGTAAAATATAAGCACGGTCCACAATCCCCAGCGTATCCCGCACATTGTGATCTGTAATCAAAACGCCAATGTCGCGGGTTTTAAGATAGGCGATCAAGGCCCGAATATCGTTCACCGCAATTGGATCAATCCCCGCTAGCGGTTCGTCAAGCAGGATAAAATGGGGTCTGCTCGCCAGAGCCCGCGCAATCTCAACCCGCCGCCGCTCCCCACCCGAGAGGGCAATGGCAGGAGTCCGGCGCAAGTGAGAGATCGAAAATTCAACCAGCAAATCTTCGAGGAGAATATCCCGATCTTCTTGATGCATATCTTGCGTTTCAATAATACTGCGAATATTGTCTTCAACGCTGAGCCCGCGAAAAATCGAGGCTTCTTGAGGCAAATACCCAATCCCCATGCGGGCCCGCCGATACATGGGGGTGGTGGTAATATCCTCCCCATCCAAAGAAATTTCTCCTCCATCTGGAGGAATAAGGCCGGTAATAATATAAAAACAGGTCGTTTTTCCTGCGCCGTTTGGGCCAAGCAATGCCACAGCCTCCCCCCGCTCCACATGAAGACTCACGTCACGCAAAACCGGACGTTTTTTATAAGTTTTCGAGAGATGCTGGGCGGTTAGTCCTCGAGGCAAGACCCGAAAAACGGGCCGCTCTGGAGTGAGAGGAATAACATTCTCAAGGCTTGTCATGGCTGTTTCCCTGAGACGGGCGTTTTGCCCTGCGAGTCTTTAGTTTTTTCTCCTGTAGCACTTGGGAAAAAGACACCTTTAACACGTCCGGCTTTTCCCTCCGTCCCAACAATTTTACTGATACCCG
This sequence comes from uncultured Micavibrio sp., assembly GCA_964476455.1. Lineage (GTDB taxonomy): Bacteria > Pseudomonadota > Alphaproteobacteria > Micavibrionales > Micavibrionaceae > UBA1573. The sequence goes on along the minus strand of CAYZAR010000045.1, from coordinate 423 downwards.
TAGTGAGGTCTAGTTCAGCCTTATCTCCTTCAACTCGGTTAGGGCCTCTGGTAATTTTGACAGATCCGATGAGTTCGGCTGTGTTTTTATCCCCGTAATAGAAGGCTTTTTGGCTGGTTGAGGTTTCTTCTCCGCTATGGATAACAACCTTTCCATCTGCTTCGGCTTTTTTAAGACTTTGGCCATTCTGGTTAGAAGGAGGTGTATCAGAGCTCATCCAGATCCACGCAGTGATGGTGTCTGCCTCAAGTGTGTTTTCTGCTTGGGTCACCAGAGGACGACCTGTTGCAACAATTCGGCCTTCCTTGGCGTAATAATCAATATGATCCTTGGCCGCGATATTTAAGTTAGGTCCTGTGACTTTTACGTCTTTTCCACTCAAAACCGCTTTACCACTGAGCGTGTCGTAAACTGCATGATCTC
>CAYZAR010000044.1:0-9648 GCA_964476455.1 uncultured Micavibrio sp. | reverse complement strand
TATCCCATTTGTTGAAATTATACAATGGTCTTGCGCCCAGAAGAGTTGAGACCTCTATATAGATTGCCCCGACTCCGGTTATACGAATGTACATTTTTGAATGCCTCGCTTCAAACGCGGATGTTGGCCGTCGTTTGATGTCCCCTTGTTTCTATAATTCTAAGTTGTGAAGCGTTAACAATTGGTTGAGGCATATTTTCGTCGTGTTCCGTTATCCGTTAAAACGTGAAGATCAAGAAAACGAATGGGTGAGAGCAATCCCAGAATCACAACCGGAGGCTTGGTCATGGGGAGCATTTGTCCATCTTCGTCTATATATGAGCTATCACTCATACTACTAGAGGTTATAAAATTAAGGCCAAAAGTAGAGGGGCCGGAAAAGAGACACGCCTTTAGAATAGTCTCCGAAATATCTGTCCCTCCAAATTCGGTATTGTGAAAAACACACTGTTCAAGGTCAGAATAGCAAAGACAAGCGTTGAACATTTGGCAGTCACTGAAATTGCATTGCCGCAATGTAGACTCGCTCAAATTTGCTCCGGTCAGGTTACAGCCAGAAAAATCTGCCTCGCGTAGGTGGATGCCATCCAGATTAATGTCGCGCAGGTCTGCGTTGTGCAGACGTAACCTGTCTAAACAAATTCCTTCACGAAGTGCGGACTCAACTGCATCTTTAACAGAAGGGTATATGCCAGAGTGTAAAATCTCATAGCTGCGCGATTGCAAACGGATGGTGTGCATGGTCTTTCTCCCCAAGTTTGGTTTGGTTGCCGAGAAAGTCGCCCCAGATGCTTCCTTCTCAACAGTTGATTAAAATCAACAATTGATTTCATAGTACATTAATAACCAATGTGTCAAATAAAAAATGAACAGTATCTGCATGATTTTTGCCGTTCTTTTTCCTGCCTTCTTCGCGCTTTTCTTCCAAAAAAGAGCCAGAAATGTGTTATGCTCTTTTCCATGGATCGCTTGTCTGACAAAGCTGCTGCGTTGATTTCTACCATTCCCGATCATGAAGTTTTCGGGCGTGTTACTAAGGTTTTAGGGCTTTTGGTTGAAATTGCCGGCTTTGGCAACGACTTGACTATTGGCTCAATGGTTCACTTGCGCCCAGAGATAGGGGGGCGGGATATTCCATGCGAGGTGGTGGGGTTTCGTGAGCAAAGGGCGTTGTTGCTCCCGTTCGGAACACTCGAAGGGGTAGGACTCGGATGCCCGGGGGTTATTCAGGAAAGCCGATCGGTAATTTTTCCGTCTGATAAATGGTTGGGACGGGTGATTAACGCTCTTGGGTATCCTATTGATGACAAAGGGCCTCTAACCCCCGGGTCTTTAGCTATCCCCCTTAAAAACCAGCCGCCTCCCGCACATACACGTCAAAGAGTGGGCAAAAAGCTTGATTTGGGAGTTCGCGCTGTCAACAGCTTTGCGGCAATTTGTAAAGGTCAACGGATGGGGATCTTTGCTGGCTCTGGTGTTGGGAAATCTGTTCTGCTTTCGATGATGGCGAGGTACACCGAGGCAGAAATTATTGTGATTGGTCTGGTCGGAGAGCGGGGGCGTGAAGTTCAAGAATTTCTCGAAGACGATTTGGGAGAGGATGGTCTTGCACGTTCGGTGGTGGTGGTTGCCACGGGTGATGAGCCTGCCCTGATGCGGCGGCAGGCCGCCTATATGACCTTGTCTGTAGCCGAGTATTTCAGAAAACAAGGCAATCAGGTTTTGTGCCTGATGGATTCTGTAACTCGTTTTGCCATGGCTCACCGTGAAATTGGTTTGTCGGCGGGGGAACCTCCAACATCCAAGGGGTATCCTCCCACCACGTTTGGTGAATTGGCGCGCTTGTTGGAACGCGCGGGGCCTGGCCCTCAGGGGGAGGGCTCAATAACGGGATTATTCACGGTGTTGGTTGAAGGGGATGACCACAACGAACCGGTTTCTGACTCGGTGCGCGGGATTGTTGACGGACATATTGTCATGGAGCGGCAAATCGCCGATAGGGGGCGTTATCCGGCGATCAATGTTCTTAAATCTGTTTCGAGGTCCTTACCAGCCGCGTTTACCGAAGACCAAAATGCCATTGCGCGGCGAGCTAAACAACTGATTACATCTTATGAGAATATGGCAGAGCTGATTAAACTCGGGGCTTACCGCAAGGGAAGTGATCTTCAGGTGGATGAGGCAATTTTACTTTATCCCGAAATTGAGGAGTTCTTGACCCAGCGGAAAGATGACCACAATACGATTGACGAGGGATTTTCCCGTCTTGCTGAAATTTTGGGGATGGGCTACGTCCCTGAAGAAGAGTAGCCTGCTTCTTTTATGGTATTTTGTGGTGTGGTGAGCTCTCCTCATGGCTGATCTTGATCCTTTGATCCGGTTGCGAAAATACGCAGTTGAAGAAAAACAAAAGACCCTCGCCGATCTGTTCCGCGAAGCCGAAGCCCTTGAGGGGCGTAAAGCTTCTTTGCGAGAGCAGATGGAGCGTGAACGGAAAATTGCCGAAGAAAAAGATGAATTTGAAACCTACTCCGCTTATATCCTCTTTGCAGAGCGGGTGCGCGGCGAAATTGGCGATATTGAAGATAAACTCGAAATCCTTGATACAAAGATTGCCAAAGCGCAAGATGCTATGCGTGAGGCCTTCGCCGATATGAAGAAAGTTGAAATTATTCAACGAACGCGCAAGGAGGAAGAACGCGCTGCTGAAGAAGGTAAAGAGGCATCTGTGCTTGATGAAATCGGTATTGAGGGGTTTCGAAGAAAAGATGATACTTAGTGTCCATCCATAAAGTTTCCATCTATGGACTGCAAATGGTGGTTTCCTGCGCTTCCGTTGCTCAAGTACCCTGATGTACGTTCCGCTACGGTTCTCGGAAACCTGCCATTTTCGTCACATATCTGGAACTTTCTGGGTGGACACTTAGACTCAAGCAGTTATCGCTTGTCCTTCAAGAGGAAGATCAAACTCCACCCATTGGTCAGGTTTGAACTGAAAGCCTAATTCGCCAGTCAGGTTCGATTTTTCAACGGTCTGGGTATAAAGTCGTTTCATCGTATCTTGCATTCCCGAACTGACCGGAGTCTTGGTACGCAAGATTAAATCGAGGTTGTTTTGTTTAAGAAAGCCATCCACTTGCACATCGCCCATGCGCGAGAGGTGAAGCTGGAACAGAAAACGAAGAGCCTTGTTGCGCTTTTCGCGTTCTGCTTCTGCGTCGTCTTCCATGTGTTTGTAAAATAATGGAAGTTTTTGAATCTGATTGTTCCATAGCAGGGGGATGAGGGTTGCTTTCCAATCTTGCGCGAGCGGAGTTGATTCCAAACGGCTGGTCTGATTCAGGTCTTGAGCAAAAGATTTAAGTAAATCTTCCCGACCTTTTTGGCGCAAGAGGGCAAGAGCGTCTGGTGGGAAAAAACTCTCCATTTGCCCGCTTCGTAGAACCGATAAAAAGAATAGAGCTAAAGGCCCTGTTGTGTGCGGGTGGACAGGAGAAGGGATCATGGCTGTGGTTTGTTGAGGAGATATTCCCCCCGTTTGAGAAAGAGCTTGAAGAAGAATATCAAGGGTCTCCCATGTCCCGGGTTTGGCCCAGTCAGCTAGTGAGAGGGATGCTTGTCCAAAGTCCAAACCTGCTGCGGCTCCTGATAGTGGCAAAGCCAGAAGAGCTAAGGTATTGAGAGGCAAGTTAGGCGCACGGAACTGGAGTGTATAAGATTGAAGGTAACCAGATCCCGGGGCAGGCAGTGTCAGAACGGGTAAATTTTCTGGCGTAAATCCCGTTACCTGCGCAAGGCTGACTGAAGAATTTTGTGGCGGTAGTGTAGGGCTGAGGGAAAAAGAAGACGCGCCGCTAGAGAGAGGAATGGACAGAGGAATATGTGATGCTGAAGCAGGAGGGCCTGAAGGGTTTCCTGTTTGCGGCGGGACACTTAAGCCAAGAAGTTGGGCATCAATCGGTTTCGAAGGATTGAATAAAATAAGCCCCGTGGGCGGTACGCCAGAAATACCTTTTGTATTAGAGGGTTGCACAAGGTTTTGGATATTTTGAATAAGCGATGAAATGGAATCGTTTGGGGAAGATGACGGCGATGGAAGAAGGCTGGAAAGGTCCATCCGAGAAAGGATTGTCACAAGCGTCGCTCGTAAAGCGGACTGTGATGCGGGCATATCTTTGATAAAGCTGACCAGTGCTTCCAGTACATCCACAATGGGAAGAGGCGGCAATGACGAGGACGCTGTTTTCGGGGGGAGCGGAAGTAGGCGCAAAAATTGCGCGAGTTGGGCATCGCTGCTGGGCAGGGTGGCGATGGAAGCTTTCGAATAGAGGGAAGACTTTGCCGAAAGGAGATCCTCAAGGGCTGGAGCTGAAAGAGGAATCCCTCGGTCGAGACGAACTGGAGAAGAAAGCGATTCCAGAGGCGCAGAAAGCTGATTGCTTAAAGATGGGGGTGCGGAGGTTGCTTGCGGCAAGGCTGGCCGAATAAGGGCGGTTTGCGGCGCACGCCCTGCCGGAATTTCAATTTCAAGCGTTAACCCTTGGGGTAGGGCTGCGCGATCTTTCAAAAGAATGGTGAGGGGACCGCGTTCTGTTTCGAGGCGCAAAGAGCCGTCTGGGGTCTGTCCCGCAACGGTTCCTTGTAACTTTACGGGAGCGGAATTGTTTTGAAGCCCTTCGGGAAGGCCCACCAGTTTAACGGCAACGTCCTGAATTTGCGCGACTGCAGACGCACGCGCCACGAAAGAAGGAGGAAGGCCAGATAAATCAGAGGACATGACTCATAGCCCTAACATCGCATCCTCGCTTGGGGCGAGTCCCCTATCGGCGGGAGGCTTTAGCCATAGCCCGCGCTTCTTCTTGCATTTCCTTATAGGCATTCTTGGCGATTCTCTCAACATCGCTGGCGGCTTCGGTATTGGGAGAGCGGGTTAGAAGCGGTGTCTGGTGACGAATGGTCTCTTTGACTTTTGGATCTTGGCGGACCATCCCTGCCAAAGAAGGCGAGAGGCGCAAGAAGTTTTCACAAGCCTTGAGCAGGGTCTTATAGGTTTTCTCCCCCTCTGTCGTGCTTTGTGCCATGTTCACAACAATGCTCACATTTTTAGATAATCCAGCCGCGCTTCCCAATTTGATAAAGGCGTAGGCATCGGTTAGAGAAGTTGGCTCGTCTGTCGTGACCAGCAAGGTTCGCGTTGCCGAGGCCGAGAACATCCGCACCGTCCGGTCCACGCCCGCGCCGAGATCAATGATGATGGCATCATAGGCATCGGAGAGGTCAATCAATTGATCCCGCAACATCGCCAAGCGTTGGCTGGGGAGAGCAGAAAGGGAAGCCTGACCAGAGCGGCCCGCCACAATATCAAAGCCGCCGTCTTCATAATGCTGAACGACTTTATCCAGAGATAGCCGTCCACGAATGACATCGTTCAAATCACGCTTGGGCATCAAGCCAAGCTGGACATCCACGTTGGCAAGGCCAAGATCTCCATCAAAGAGAAGAACTTTCTTGCCGGATCGGGCCAGAGCCTGCGCAAGAGTGATAGAAAAAAAGGTTTTTCCAACTCCCCCCTTGCCTGAGGCAACGGCCAATATGTTTTTTCCGCGCCGAAAGCCCGGGGAGAGGGGGTTGTCGAGTGCGGCGTCTGTGGCACTGGTAATGGTTTCAGCCATAGTCGTCATCCTGTTATTTTCTTGCGTGATGTGGAACGGATTGAGCTTGGTTTACGCAGTGACTCATGGGGAGAGAGTGGCGAGCCACTCTCCAAAGTATTTTGTGGGAAGAAGTAAGAAGCAAGGCGGCGGGGAGAGAGATGTTCTAACCCTTCGGCAACCTTGGCGGTATTGCCAATATCCGAGAAAGACAGCCCTCCTTGTTGGGCGGCAGCCAGAAGACCCCCAAGTCGCCGCGCCACATCTAGGCGCGTGGGAAGGAGCCGCCGAACGCCCATTGCTGCAAAAACGCGTGCAATCTCACCCGATTCATTGGCATCAATTGCGGCTGGGAGAGTCAAAATAGGTTCAATATCTCCAGCTATAATCAGTTTGGCGAGCGATTTCATATCACTCGTATCAAAGGGGTTAAACCCGGGGGTGTCGATAATAATCTGGTCAACTTTGCCGATTTCTTGCAGGGCTTTGGTCAAATCAGCAGAGGTTTTGGCCGTATGCAGCTTGATTTTTAAGAGCCGCGTAAAGGCTTCGAGTTGTTCAACCCCGCCAGCCCGCACCACATCGGTGGTAATGACGGCAACAGACAAACCGTTCATCACAGCGCGAGCGGCCTGTTTGGCAACGGTCAAGGTTTTGCCAGACCCGGGAGGACCCACAAACATAATTGATTTTTTATAAGCCCGCGTGGGAAGGGGTGTAAAGTTGAACAAGGCATCAAGAGCCCCAACAAAGGCAATCATCGGTTCGTCCAGATCCATAAGCGAGGCGCAGGACACGATTTGATCCATGACATCTTCGGGGACAGCGTGTTTCAAGAGAACGTCAATAATTGCTTCGGTCAGATTATCGTCACGGTCTTGTTCATCGTCATACTGGAGCCAATCATCGTCTTCGGCAGGCAAGCCTCCGTGGCCAAGCTCGAACGCGATATGGCGTTCCTTGGACGAAGGGACAGGACGATCATCTTCAATGGCCGCTGTTACGCGAACGGACTTACCACCGTTCTCCTCGCGGGTTGCCACGATAATGGCATCCTCCCCGAGGCTGTTACGCACCATTTGCATCGCTTCTGTCATTGTGTTTGCATAAAACGACTTGAGTCGCATGGAGAAAAAACCGAAATTGATTCGAGTTCAGTATAATAAAGTCAGAGACTCCTGACCAGCCCAATAAACGGATGATAACCCCTCATTGGACCAGAAAGAAGTTAAAAGAGTGTTAATGTGACTTTTTTGACTCAAGGGGAGCCCGTGTAGATTCACAAGCCAAACCCTACCAATTGCTTGGTAGGGTTTGGGGTAAGCCTGAAGTGATTAGTTTCTTATAGGAGCAGGCACCTCATTTGCGCGGGGACGGTGTCCTTCCAGAGGTGTAACCCCCATGGGGATTTGTCGTTCTGGGTCACAGACAAGGCGCAATGATATAACGACAGGAGCAAAATTGGGATCAGGATCAAAAAAAGTTGTGCGGCCGAATACTTGTGCCGATTGTCCTGTCAAGCCTGTACCGCCAGCAGACAAACCTCCTCCCCCTCTAGTCCGTGATTCGTCCAGACCCTTAGTTGGGGAACCAAAGGATTCTCTGTCAGACCACGGGAAGAGTCCATGCGATACTGGACGAGGAGGGCGTTCACGTGTGAATGTGACTTGCAAAAGCCCCAGACTTTGTGGGGAAACAGTGTCTAACAAAGCGGCATTTGCCTCAGGGGAGCCCTTCTGAAAGAACGTCAACCGACTTGCTTGGTTGTCCGGTCTTTCGATGAGGGTTGAGCCATCAAAACCTGCAGAAATAACCCATGTACCGAGAGGAACACCATCCGCCGTTACCTCAACCAAAGCTCGTCGGGTGTCATCATTTTTCAGTTTTATGAAATATTTCTCTCCATGAGCAAGGGGGACATACCCACCATCTTTCTCAGAAATGGCGGCCCTATCTTCTCCACAAACGGAAGCTTCATATGGAAAACCTTCAATTTTCATTTTTACAACACTCCTTCACATAACCTGTTTGAATACATAATCGCGGAACTGTAATTTATTTTTTGAAACAATGGAAGAATTTTTTGTAGGTTAATATTCCTAATGTGAAGTCATCAAGCTCCTGCGTTTTTTCAGATGAGCCATTAAATCTGTCCGAGGGTTTTGATGCGGGCTTTGGGATGAATCTCGTTTTGGGACATCACCGTGGTGCTGGGGCGGAATCTTTCAATCACCGAGCGGACATAGGGCCGAATCATGGGCGAGGTGAGCAAAACGGGACTCTCACCGCTTTGGGCGAATTTATCGAATGTTTGCCGGACACTCACAATAAAATCCTGTAGCTGGGAAGGGGGCATGGCGAGTTGGCGTTCTTCGCGGTCTCCCACCAGAGATTCTGCAAAAGCTTGTTCCCATTTGGCGGAGAGAGTGACGAGCGGAACGTGACCATGACTGTTCAAATTCGCTTCGCAAAGCTGGCGAGCCAAACGGGCGCGGACGTGTTCGGTAATCATGGAAACATTTTTGGTGTAGGTGGTGGCCTCGGCCACACCTTCGAGCAGAGTTGGGAGGTCACGAATGGAAACGCGTTCATTGACTAGATTTTGAAGAATACGTTGCAGCCCCCCGACAGAAATTTGTGAGGGGATCACATCTCCCACCAGTTTCTGATAGTCTTGCGGCAATTCGTTGAGCAGACGCTGGGTCTCGGTATAAGAGAGCAAGTCTGCCATATTGTCCTTAATGACCTCGGTCAGATGAGTGGTCACCACGGTTGTGGCATCAACGACGGTATAGCCTTTGAAATGAGCTTCTTCCCGATACCGCTCATCAATCCACATGGCAGGCAAACCGAAAGTTGGTTCAATCGTGACTTCCCCCGGGAGGGTAATAGTCTCTCCGGTCGGGTCCATGCATAGCAGCATCCCCGGGCGAACATCGCCCCGTCCGGCTTCGATTTCTTTGATGCGCACCACATAGGTGTTGGCGGGAAGCTGCAAATTATCTTGAATGCGAACCGAGGGAAGAATATATCCCATGTCTTCGGCGAGTTGACGGCGCAGGCCCTTGATCTGATCGGGAAGTTTGGTTCCGCTCTCTCCTTGAACCAGGGGCAAAAGCGCGTAGCCAAGTTCAAGCCGAATGGTATCCATTGCCAAAGATTTTGAAATAGGTTCTTCCGAAGGTTTGGCGGCGATCGTTGCAGCTCTTGATTCATAAAGAACACGATCTGCTTCGACTTGTTGGCGTTTGAACGCAAAATAGGAAATAGCTCCTGTTATACCAGCCAAAGCTAGGAAAGGAGCAACAGGCATTCCGGGCATCAATCCAATAATGACCATCAGACCAGAACTCATCGCCGTAGCCCGAGGATAGCGGCTGAATTGATCCATCAAAGCTTCATCAGCAGTCCCTTCAACACCGGCTTTTGAAACCAAAAGACCTGCGGCGACAGAGACAATAAGGGCTGGAATTTGAGCGACCAAACCTTCCCCAATGGTAAGAATGGTATAGTTATCAGCCGCATCTGAAAGACTCATGTCTTTCGAAACTGTACCAATAATAATGCCACCAATCATATTGATAAAAACAATCAGGAGTCCGGCAATCGCGTCTCCACGCACAAATTTAGCCGCCCCATCCATCGCTCCAAAGAAAGAGCTTTCCTGTTGCAGCTCAGATCGTTTGAGCTTGGCATCGGCTTCGGTAATGAGGCCTGCGGAAAGGTCACTATCAATTGCCATTTGTTTCCCGGGCATGGCATCCAAACTGAAGCGGGCGGCGACTTCTGCAATCCGTCCCGAACCCTTGGTGATAACGATAAAATTAACGATGACCAAAATGGCAAAGACAATCGCTCCTACCACATAGTTGCCCTGAATCATAAAAGTCCCAAAGGCCTGAATAATTTTACCGGCAGCATCGTGGCCTTCGCTCCCTCCTGAAAGGATGAGGCGCGTAGAGGCGACGTTGCGGCCGCGCCGCTGCGCGGTCGCAGG
>CAYZAR010000043.1:0-9730 GCA_964476455.1 uncultured Micavibrio sp. | reverse complement strand
ATGTTGTTCTCAATCCTCTTGGGGTTCCTTCGCGGATGAATGTGGGTCAGATTCTTGAAACCCACTTAGGTTGGGCTTCTGCCTCTTTGGGGCGTCAGATCGGTCAATTGATTGACGGGTTTGCGGACCGGAAGAATCCATCTAGTTCGGAATTCGCACAGCTTAAAGACAAACTGAAAAACGTCTATGGCGAAAGTGAATACAACGAGAAAGTAACCTTGTTGAATGATAAGCAAGCCCTTGAGATGGCCAACAACCTCCGTGGTGGTGTCCCGATGGCAACCCCTGTTTTTGACGGGGCAGAAGAATCGGACATTAGCGGTCTTTTGGAGCAAGCTGGTCTCCACCGTTCCGGTCAAGTCACTTTGATTGATGGGCGGACTGGTGAGAAGTTCCATCGTCAAGTAACAGTTGGGTATATGTATATGCTCAAGCTTCACCACTTGGTTGATGACAAAATCCATGCGCGTTCGATTGGTCCATACTCTCTGGTTACGCAGCAACCTTTGGGCGGTAAGGCTCAATTTGGTGGTCAGCGGTTTGGGGAGATGGAGGTCTGGGCTCTGCAGGCTTACGGCGCAGCTTATACGCTTCAAGAACTTCTGACGATTAAGTCAGATGACGTGGCAGGCCGTTCGAAAGTCTATGAAGCGATTGTCAGAGGCGAGGACAATTTCGAAATAGGCGTTCCAGAGTCCTTCAATGTTCTGACCAAGGAACTGAAAGCCCTCGGTCTTAATGTCGAGATGACTCAATCCGAAGAAGATTAAGTTTGGAGCGCGGGGATGGCTCAAGCTTTCCCCGCTCTACCGTCTGCCTCATAACCGATTACCATTGAAACCGTTATAGCGGAGTACACAAGAATGAACGAACTGATGAATCTCTTTGGACAGCCTACCGGAATGCAAAGCTTTGATGCAATCCGGATCTCGGTAGCCAGCCCTGAACAAATTCTCTCTTGGTCTTTTGGTGAAGTCAAAAAACCGGAAACAATCAATTATCGGACGTTCAAACCTGAACGCGATGGGTTGTTCTGTGCCCGTATTTTCGGTCCTGTTAAGGATTACGAATGTTTGTGTGGCAAGTATAAACGGATGAAATACAAAGGGATCATTTGTGAGAAGTGTGGCGTTGAGGTCACCTTGACCAAGGTTCGCCGCGAACGCATGGGCCATATTCAACTGGCCTCTCCAGTCGCTCATATCTGGTTCTTGAAATCTTTGCCATCTCGCATTGGCTTGATGCTTGATATCACCTTGAAAGACCTTGAGCGGATCCTCTATTTTGAAAACTATGTTGTGATTGACCCGGGTCTTACTCCGCTCAAACCATTCCAGCTTCTTTCCGAAGAAGAATTTATGAATGCCCAAGACGAGTACGGCGATGATAATTTCCGTGCGGGAATTGGGGCGGAAGCCATGAAAGAGATTCTTTCCGCTATCAACCTTGAAACGGAAAAAGTCAAAACCGAAGAAGATTTGCGTGATTGCTCCTCGGAGACCAAACGTAAGAAACTGGTGAAGCGCCTTAAGCTCATTGATGCGTTTATCACTTCGGGGACACGGCCAGAGTGGATGATTATGGATGTAGTTCCGGTTTTGCCACCTGAACTTCGTCCCTTGGTTCCTTTGGATGGTGGGCGGTTTGCGACATCGGATCTGAACGATCTTTATCGCCGTGTTATTAACCGGAACAATCGTTTGAAACGCTTAATGGAATTGCGGGCTCCAGATATTATTGTTCGGAACGAAAAACGGATGTTGCAAGAAGCCGTTGATGCTCTGTTTGACAATGGGCGTCGTGGGCGTGTCATTACGGGGGCGAACAAACGTCCTCTCAAATCCCTTTCAGATATGCTCAAAGGGAAACAGGGTCGTTTCCGCCAGAACTTGCTCGGTAAACGGGTCGACTACTCGGGACGTTCTGTTATCGTTGTGGGGCCGGAACTGAAGCTCCATCAATGTGGTTTGCCGAAGAAAATGGCCTTGGAACTCTTCAAGCCTTTTATTTATCACAAACTTGAACTCTACGGCTTGGCCACCACGGTTAAGGCCGCCAAAAAAATGGTCGAACGTGAGCGTCCGGAAGTTTGGGATATTCTCGAAGAAGTGATTCGAGAACATCCTGTCCTCTTAAACCGTGCGCCAACGCTGCACCGTTTGGGGATTCAAGCTTTTGAACCAACCCTTATTGAAGGTAAGGCCATTCAACTTCACCCTCTCGTTTGTACTGCCTTTAATGCGGACTTTGATGGGGACCAAATGGCCGTCCATGTGCCTCTTTCGATTGAGGCTCAATTGGAAAGTCGCGTTTTGATGATGTCCACCAACAATATTCTGTCTCCGGCCTCGGGTAAGCCGATTATTGTGCCTACGCAGGATATTGTTTTGGGGCTCTATTACCTCTCGATTGTACAGGACAAACAGCCTGGTGAAGGCATGACCTTCCGTGATTTGGGTGAGATTCAGCATGCTCTTGAAAGCAAGGTTGTGACGCTGCATTCGAAAATCAAATGCCGCTACAAAACAGTCGATTCCAATGGAGAGCCTGTTACGTTGGTGATTGATTCAACGCCTGGGCGGATGTTGATGGCGGACTTGTTGCCACGGAACAAAAACGTCCCAGTTTCGGTGCTTAATACGACGTTGACCAAAAAAGAGGTTTCGAATCTTATCGACACGGTCTACCGTCATTGCGGCCAGAAAGAGACGGTTATTTTCTGTGACCGGATGATGAAACTCGGGTTCCGCTATGCTTGTATTTCGGGGATTTCTTTTGGAAAAGACGATTTGATTATTCCGCAAGCCAAAGCTCAGTTTGTGGCGGATGCTGAAGAGAAAGTCAAAGAATACGAACAGCAATATATGGATGGTTTGATTACCAAGGGCGAGAAATACAACAAAGTTGTTGATATTTGGTCGCGGTGTACCGATGACGTGGCAGACGCGATGATGAAAGGGATTTCCAACCTTTCAACGGGTACGCCTAATGCTGTTTACATGATGGCTCATTCTGGGGCACGGGGTTCTGCGGCTCAAATTCGCCAGTTGGCAGGGATGCGGGGCTTGATGGCCAAACCTTCGGGGGAAATCATCGAAACGCCGATCATCTCCAACTTTAAGGAAGGCCTTTCGGTTCTCGAATACTTTAACTCGACCCACGGGGCGAGGAAAGGTTTGGCGGATACGGCTCTGAAAACGGCGAACTCTGGGTACCTGACGCGCCGTTTGGTGGATGTGGCTCAAGATGCCGTGATTTACGAAGACGATTGCGGCTCGACCCGTGGGATTACCTTGCGGGCGGTGATGAGCGGCGCGGATGTTGTGGTTTCGCTGGCGGAACGCATTCTGGGGCGCAGTGCATCGCTTGACATTGTCAACCCACTGAATGGGGAAGTTATTGTTGGAGCGGGTCAGTTGATTGACGAAGTCAAGGCTGAGCAAATTGAAACGGCGGGAATCGATTCGGTTCTGGTTCGCTCGGTTTTGACCTGCGATACACAAATCGGAGTTTGCGCTCGTTGCTATGGGCGGGATTTGGCACGTGGGACTTCGGTCAACATTGGTGAAGCGGTTGGTGTGATGGCGGCACAATCCATTGGAGAACCCGGAACGCAGCTAACCATGCGGACTTTCCACATTGGTGGAGCAGCTCAGAAAGGGGCTGAAAAATCTTCGGTGGAAGCAACCATTTCGGCAACGGTTGAGATTAAGCACCATAACGTGGTTAAAAACTCTTCCGGTGTGAATATTGTGATGGGTCGCAACACAGAAATCGTCTTGAAAGATGCCAAAGGGGCAGAGAAAGCCATTCACCGTTTGCCATACGGGGCGCGTTTGCTCGTTGAAGATGGAGCGAAGGTTAAACCGGGTGACAAAATGGCTGAATGGGATCCGTTCACTATGCCAATTATTACCGAAAAAGACGGTGTGGCCCATTATTTTGATATGGTCGAAGGTTTGTCCATCTCGGAAAAAATGGATGAAGCCACAGGGATTTCTTCCAAAGTGGTGATTGATTGGCGGTCCCAGCCTCGTGGTGGAGACTTGAAGCCTCGCTTATCTTTGTTGGATAAAAAGGGCGCGATTATCTCGTTGCCAAATGGTTTGCCGGCCAACTACTATATGTCGGTTGATGCTATTCTCTCGGTTGAGAGCGGGCAAGAAGTCAAGGCAGGGGATATTATTGCCCGTATTCCGCGTGAGACTTCCAAAACACGTGACATTACCGGTGGTTTGCCTCGTGTGGCTGAGTTGTTCGAAGCTCGTCGCCCGAAGGATGCTGCAATTATTTCGGAAATCGAAGGTCAGGTTGAATTTGGTAAGGACTACAAAGCCAAACGTCGCTTGGTGGTTCGTCCGGCCGAGAAAGATCAAGAGCCTAGAGAGTATCTCATTCCCAAGGGGCGTCACCTTGCGGTCACTGAAGGTGATTACGTGCGTAAGGGGGATCGTCTGCTAGATGGGGCAATGGTTCCACACGACATTCTGGATGTTATGGGGGTTGAGGCCTTGGCTGACTATCTCATTAACGAAATTCAGGACGTTTACCGTTTGCAAGGCGTGAAAATCAATGACAAACACATTGAAGTGATTGTACGCCAAATGCTGCAAAAAATGGAAGTTCTCGAAGTCGGTGACACAACCTATCTGGTTGGCGAACACGTTGAGCGGGATGAGTTCGAGATTGAACGTCAGAAATACTTAGCTGATGGGAAGCGTCCTCCGGTTGGACGGCCAATTTTGCAAGGGATAACAAAGGCATCTCTGCAAACGCGGTCCTTTATTTCGGCGGCTTCTTTCCAAGAAACAACTCGCGTTTTGACCGAGGCAGCTTGCCAAGGAAAGTCCGATGTCCTGAAAGGGCTCAAAGAAAACGTGATTGTTGGTCGCCTGATTCCTGCGGGGACGGGGGCCTACGTCAATCAACTTAAGAAAATGGCCTCTTCTCGCGATAAGCTGGCGGTGGCAGCTCAGCAGCAATCTGCGGCGGAAAGCGCAGCCATTGAGTCGGATCATGACGTGATTGAGGTTCTAGAACTGAAATCTGGCACCTAAGAGGCTTGAATTTGAGTTCGAAAAGATTGAAATTCGGCCCTTTCGAGGGCCGTTTTTTGTACCTAATTCAGGGAAATTGGTGCAGCAAAGTTGTAAAAAAACTAACTTATTGAGATGACTCAAAAAAACTTAAAAAAGTGTAAAATAACCGTTGACACCTTTGCTCAAGATAACCTATAGTCCGCGAACTTGTTTTGGATGCATCGGCTGTAACCTTTGGAAAACACCTGAAGTTCGGGGAAAATAAAAAGGTTAAACGCGGTACTAAAAATCCCTTAGGGGATGTCCGTGTGAGATAAATATGTTCGAGGAACAATTTTATGTCCTTGACTCTCTATCTCTGTCGCGGTACGACGCACACTGTCCACAACAATTTTGAAATTTGAAGAAGGATTAAGGGCACCAGCTAATGCCAACAATTCAGCAGCTTATCCGTAACCCGCGGGAAAAACAGGTCAAAAGTAAGAAGAACAGGGCTCTGAAGCAGAACCCTCAGGTGCGTGGCGTTTGTACGCGTGTTTACACCACAACCCCTAAGAAGCCTAACTCGGCTTTGCGGAAGGTTGCTAAGGTTCGTTTGACCACAGGGTCTGAAGTTATCTGTTACATTCGTGGGGAAGGTCACAACCTGCAAGAGCACTCAGTGGTTCTTGTTCATGGCGGTCGGGTTAAGGATTTGCCGGGGGTTCGTTACCGTATTGTTCGTGGCGCGCTGGATACGCAGGGCGTTAAAAACCGTAAGCAATCGCGCTCTTGCTATGGCGCGAAGAAGCCTAAGTAATTTTAAGAGGACCTTGAAGAAATGTCTCGTCGTCACACTGCAAAAAAACGTGAAGTTCTGCCGGATCCTAAGTTTGGGGATGTGGTTCTTTCGAAATTCATTAACATTATCATGACCAGAGGGAAAAAATCTGTTGCGGAGAGCATTGTTTACGATGCTATCGCAATGATTGAAAAGAAGTCTCTCGGTGATCTGGATATGAATCCCGATCTTGCTAAGAAAAGCAAGGGTTTGGCTGTTATGATTATGGCTCTCAATAAAGTTCGTCCACAGATCGAGGTTCGTTCTCGTCGGGTTGGTGGGGCTAACTACCAAGTCCCCGTTGAGGTTCGTGCTGATCGTGGTGCGGCTTTGGCTATGCGTTGGCTTCGTGATTTTGCTCGTAAGCGTGGTGAGAACACCATGGCCGAGCGTCTTGCTGCGGAGGCCTTAGAGGCTGCGAACGACCGTGGATCGGCAATCAAAAAACGGGATGACACGCATAAGATGGCGGAAGCCAACCGTGCGTTTGCGCATTATCGCTGGTAGAAGCTTAGACAGTAGGAACAAAAAATGGCCCGCGAGTATCCCCTTCAGAACTACCGTAATTTTGGCATCATGGCGCACATTGATGCTGGGAAGACCACGACCACCGAACGTGTCCTGTATTATACCGGAAAATCTCACAAGATTGGTGAAGTGCATGACGGTGCGGCAACGATGGACTGGATGGAGCAGGAACAAGAGCGTGGTATCACTATCACCTCGGCGGCAACCACGACCTTCTGGAAAGGTCCTGAAAATGGGGTTGCTCCGGGTGAAATGTTCCGCATGAATATTATTGACACACCTGGTCACGTTGATTTTACCATTGAAGTTGAGCGGTCTTTGCGGGTTCTTGACGGTGCGGTTTGTCTGCTTGATGGAAACCAAGGGGTTGAGCCCCAAACCGAGACGGTTTGGCGTCAAGGTGACAAATACCATGTGCCTCGTATTATTTTTGCCAATAAAATGGACAAAATCGGGGCTAATTTTTACGATTGCGTTGATTCGGTCAAAAAACGCCTCGGTATTGATGCGTTGGTTTTGACCTTGCCGATCGGTGAGGAAAGTGACTTCATTGGGATCGTTGACTTGATTAAAATGAAGGCGATTATCTGGAATTCGGATAACCTTGGTGCTACATTCGAGGAAAAAGAAGTTCCTGATGATCTCAAAGAGAAAGCCAAAAAATACCGCGATCGTTTGGTTGAGCAAGCCGTTGAGATGGACGATGCGGCTATGGAAGCCTACTTGGAAGGCAAAGAAATTGATGTTCCAACTCTGAAAAAATGTATCCGCAAGGGGACCATTGCTTTCAAGTTGATTCCAATGATGTGTGGTTCGGCGTTCAAGAACAAAGGCGTGCAGCCGATGTTGGATGCGGTTGTTGACTATCTGCCTTCTCCGGTTGATGTGGGTAATGTCAAAGGTAAAAAGGTTGATTCTGACGAAGATGATGTTCGTCTTTGTAAAGAAGACGAGCCATTCTCGGCTTTGGCATTCAAAATCATGAATGATCCATTTGTGGGTTCTTTGACTTTTGCGCGTATCTATTCGGGTAAGCTTGATGCTGGGTCTTATGTTTTGAACTCAGTAAAAGACAAGAAAGAACGGATTGGCCGGATGCTTTTGATGCATGCCAATAACCGCGAAGAAATTAAAGAAGCCCATGCTGGTGATATTGTTGCTCTGGTTGGACTGAAAGACACAACAACGGGCGATACGCTTTGCGACTCTGATAAGCCGATCGTTCTGGAACGCATGGAATTTCCTGAGCCAGTTATTGAGATTGCGGTTGAACCAAAATCCAAGGCAGATCAGGAAAAGATGGGTTTGGCTTTGCAACGTCTTGCTGCCGAGGATCCGTCCTTCCGCGTCTCGGTGGATCACGAATCTGGCCAAACGATCATGAAAGGAATGGGTGAGCTTCACCTTGAAATTCTGATTGATCGGATGCGTCGTGAATTTAAGGTTGAGGCAAATGTTGGGGCTCCTCAGGTGGCTTATCGTGAGACAATTGCGCGGGCTTCTGAAATTGATTACACCCACAAGAAGCAATCAGGTGGTTCTGGGCAATATGCTCGCGTAGTAATGGTTTTCGAACCTCAAGAGCCAGGGATGGGCTACGAATTTACCTCTGAAATTGTGGGAGGTGCTGTTCCCAAAGAGTATATTCCTGGCGTTGAAAAAGGTCTTAAGGGGGCTCAAGAAACGGGGATTATTGCAGGGTTCCCTGTTGTTGACTTCAAGGTCCGCTTGATTGATGGGGCGTTCCATGATGTTGACTCCTCGGCTCTGGCTTTTGAAATTGCAGCGCGCGCTGCATTTAAGGAAGGGATGCAAAAATCTGGTCCCGTTCTGCTTGAACCGATTATGAAGGTTGAGGTTGTAACACCAGAGGAATACATGGGTGATGTCATCGGCGATTTGAACTCTCGTCGTGGTCAGATTAGCAGCATGGATGATCGCGGCAATGCCAAGGTTATTGCGGCAATGGTTCCCCTTTCGAATATGTTTGGTTACATCAACAACCTGCGCTCTATGTCCCAAGGGCGGGCGCAATATACGATGGTCTTTGATCACTATGATCCAGTTCCACCGAATGTTGTTGAAGAAGTTAAAAAGAAACTAGCTGCTTAATCTAAATTCTGAAGAGAAAAGGATATAAAAATGGGCAAGGAAAAATTTGAGCGGAACAAGCCGCACTGTAACATTGGAACGATTGGTCACGTTGACCACGGGAAGACGACACTGACGGCTGCGATCACGAAAGTGTTGGCAGAAACTGGTGGTGGCGCGACCGCTATGAGTTACGATCAGATTGACAAATCACCAGAAGAGAAAGCGCGTGGGATTACGATTTCGACCTCGCACGTTGAGTATCAAACATCTGCGCGTCACTATGCGCACGTTGACTGCCCTGGTCACGCAGACTATGTGAAAAACATGATTACCGGTGCTGCGCAAATGGATGGTGGGATTTTGGTGGTTTCGGCTGCTGATGGTCCTATGCCTCAAACCCGCGAACACATTCTGTTGGCGCGTCAGGTTGGTGTTCCTGCGTTGGTCGTGTTCATGAACAAAGTGGACATGGTTGATGATGCCGAGCTTCTTGAGTTGGTCGAAATGGAAATTCGGGACTTGTTGTCGAAATACGATTTTCCTGGTGACGATATTCCGATCATCAAAGGGTCGGCTTTGGCTGCGCTTGAAGGGAAGAACGACGAAATCGGGAAACAGAAAATTCTGGAACTGATGGCAGCGGTTGACAGCTATATTCCACAACCAGAACGTCCAAAGGACAAACCATTTTTGATGCCAGTTGAAGATGTTTTTTCGATCTCTGGTCGTGGGACCGTTGTCACGGGTCGTGTTGAGCAAGGGATTGTAAAAGTTGGTGAAGAGATTGAGATTGTTGGGATTCGTCCAACGATTAAGACGACGGTCACTGGCGTTGAAATGTTCCGCAAATTGTTGGATCGTGGGGAAGCCGGCGACAACATCGGGGCCTTGTTGCGCGGTACGAAGCGGGAAGAAGTCGAACGCGGTCAAGTATTGGCAGCACCTGGTTCGATTACGCCTCACACGGAATTCACGGCAGAGACCTATATTCTTTCGAAAGAAGAAGGTGGTCGTCATACCCCATTTTTTGGGAACTACCGTCCACAGTTTTACTTCCGGACGACGGACGTGACTGGGGAAGTTTCCTTGCCTGAAGGTGCAGAAATGGTGATGCCTGGTGACAATGTTCAGCTAAAAGTAAAATTGATTGCGCCAATCGCGATGAACGAAGGTCTGCGTTTCGCTATCCGCGAAGGTGGCCGGACCGTCGGTGCTGGCGTCGTTGCTAAAATTATTAAGTAAGGGTTTT
>CAYZAR010000042.1:0-9804 GCA_964476455.1 uncultured Micavibrio sp. | reverse complement strand
ACCGAAACCTTGGCCACTTGTCCATCAGTTCTGATTTCAGCGTCTTTCAAAAGAGGCGTTTTTTTGAGAGCTTCTTCTGCGGTAAACAATTCAGATCTTGCCACGGTAAAAGTTATATCTGTGGTTTTTCCATCAGGGGAGACATTCTGAACAATCATGTCCACATTGACTCCCTCCTCGGCCAAGTGGGAAAAAATAGAAGCCGCAACCCCGGGCATATCGGGAACAGAAAGAATAACCACTTTGGCTTCATTACGGCTAAATGCCACACCATTTACGATTTGTTTTTCCAAGATATTCTCCTCTCCGGTGACCAAGGTTCCGGAATAGTCACTTCCAATTTCCTCGTTGAAACTTGATAAAACCTGTACGGGAACCTTCCACGCCATTGCTAGTTCGACTGAACGCGGGTGAAGAACTTTTGCTCCCAAAGCCGCCATTTCCAACATTTCCTCGTAGGAAATCATGGGAAGTTTACGGGCAGACGACACAATACGAGGGTCCGTGGTATAAACCCCGTCCACATCGGTATAAATATCACAGCGATCGGCCTTCAAGGCGGCGGCAAGTGCAACAGCCGTTGTATCCGATCCACCACGTCCCAGAGTCGCAATTCTCCCGTTTTCACTCACGCCCTGAAATCCCGCAACCACTGGAATAATCCCCGCAGCCAGTTGAGGCTCAAGGCGCTCTGGTGGTAAATCAATAATCCGCGCATGGCCAAAATGTTCGTCACAAACCAAAGGAACCTGCCACCCCATCCATGATCTGGACTGCAACCCAAGCTTCTGAAGAGCTATGGCCATAAGACCTGCGGTAATTTGTTCTCCGCTGGCGATAACAGCATCACGTTCCTTAGTATCAGCAAGCGGATTGATTTGCCCACAATAACCAATAAGGCGGTTAGTCACTCCCGACATAGCCGAAACCACCACCACAACCTGATGCCCCAGACGCACCTCAGCCGCCACCTTTAGGGAGGCCTGCTCTATACGCTGAGGATCAGCGACGGACGTACCGCCAAACTTTACAACAAGACGTGCCACAAATAAGATTCCTAGAAAAACAGGGTAATTTAGCGAAATTGTCTTGGAAAGACTATAGAAATCCGTTTTATTTCGCCCTATTCTGCCAAACATGAAAACAAACACCAAAGATGATAACCAGATTGCTCATTTTGCCAGAACCTCAGAGGACTGGTGGACCCCCAATGGGCCGTTTGCCCCCCTGCACAAGCTTAATCCCTGCCGAATCGGTTTTCTGAGGGAACAGATAGATTCCCATTTTAATCTAGACCGCACATCGCGCACGCCCATGAAAGGGCTTTCAATTGTTGATATTGGCTGTGGCGGCGGGTTGGTTTGTGAACCTCTCTCTCGCCTTGGAGCCAAAGTAACAGGAGTTGATGCCGATGAGCAGGCCATCTGCGTTGCGGCGCAGCACAGCGCGAACCAAGGCCTCGACATTACCTATATGGCGGGCGCAGCAGAAGATTTGGTCGCAGCCAAAAAAACTTATGACGTGGTTCTGGCCCTTGAAATTGTTGAACACGTTGCCGATGTTGAAGGCTTTACAAAGCTGTGTGCCAGTCTTTTGAAACCCGAAGGCCTTTTGATTCTCTCAACCCTAAACCGTACATGGAAATCATACGCGCTTGGCATCGTCGTGGCGGAAAGAATTATTCGCTGGGTTCCTGCCGGAACTCATGAATGGCAAAGATTTTTGAAGCCCTCGGAACTGGCTAGCCTTGTAAGAGCCAATGGCCTTGAATTACAAGATGTGCGGGGAATGGTTTACAATCCTCTCAAAAAATGCTTTTCAATGTCCCCTTCGGATTTAGACGTGAACTATTTTCTTGTTGCAAAAAAACCTTAGACTAACCCTTCTGCGCGGAGACAATTTGGTATGAAAATTCTGGTTCCAGTTAAACGAGTTGTTGATTATAACGTGAAAATTCGTGTTAAAGCCGACCATTCAGGAGTTGAGCTAACCAACGTTAAAATGTCCATGAATCCCTTCGATGAAATAGCTGTCGAAGAAGCCGTTCGCCTAAAGGAAAAGGGAATTGCCAAAGAAGTTGTCGTGGTCACGGTTGGTCCGGCAGCTGCCCAAGATGTTCTGAGAACTGCAATGGCAGTTGGCGCGGATCGTGGTATTTTGGTTCAAACCGATTTGCCGATTGATCTGGGTGGGGTTGAGCCGCTTGGGGTTGCTAAAGCTCTTAAAAAACTGGTTGAAGAAGAGTCCCCTGCTCTTGTTATCATGGGCAAACAATCTATTGACGATGACAGCAATCAAACTGGACAAATTCTTGCGGCAATCTTGGGGTGGCCACAAGCAACCTTTGCCTCGAAAATCGAGATTGACTCGAGCGATAAATCCGCTCAGATCATGCGCGAAGTGGATGGTGGTCTGGAAACCATAGACGTTCAATTTCCGGCTATTGTCACCGTTGATTTGCGAATGAATGAACCTCGCTATGCCTCTTTGCCAAACATTATGAAAGCTAAGCAGAAACCGCTTGCAGTACGGAGCGCGGTTGATCTTGGAGTTGACCTTTCCCCGCGGGTAACGCTGCTTGAGGTTGCCGAGCCTCCCAAACGTCAAGGGGGAGGCAAAGTTGCCTCAGTTGATGAACTGATCTCAAAACTAAAAACAGAAGCCAAAGTCATTTAAGGGAATATCATATTATGCCTGTTCTTGTGATTGCCGAACACGACCATCAAACTTTGAAACCTGTAACATTGAATGTTATCACCGCAGCCGCTCAGCTTGGGGTAGATATTCATGTGCTGGTGGCTGGAACGCAGTGTGCCGGCGTTGCGACTGCCGCAACTTCGATTGTTGGAGTTAAAAAAGTTTTACACGCCGACCATGCGGGGTTTTCTCACTTCTTTGCCGAATCCCTTGCGGACCTTTTGCAAGGTTTGGCTCCCGCCTATTCCCACCTTCTGGCTCCGGCAACGGCTTTTGGAAAAAATGTCCTACCACGAGTTGCCGGATTGCTGGATGTATCACAAATTTCAGATGTCACGGCTATTCTTGATGCGTCAACCTTCCGCCGTCCAGTTTATGCGGGAAATGCGATTGCAACAGTTCGCTCTAACGATACAATCAAGCTCTTGACCATACGGGGAACGGCTTTTGAGCCTGCCGCGACTTCTGGTAATAATGCTCCCATTGAACAGGTTGCAGGTGGAACCGAAACAATTCAAGTTCAGTTTGTTTCCAGCGAAATGACCAAATCAGAACGGCCAGAACTCACCACAGCACGAGTGGTTGTATCAGGAGGGCGCGGCATGGGGTCTGCCGAAAATTTTGCCCTGCTCGAAGCCTTGGCCGACCGATTAGGTGGTGCAGTTGGAGCCTCGCGAGCCGCTGTAGATGCAGGCTATGCCGCCAATGATTCCCAAGTAGGACAAACTGGAAAAATTGTTGCGCCTGATCTTTATATTGCCGCTGGCATTTCGGGAGCAATTCAGCATCTGGCCGGCATGAAAGATTCAAAAATCATTGTCGCCATCAACAAAGACCCCGAAGCCCCGATCTTTCAAGTTGCCGATTATGGGTTGGTGGCAGATTTGTTTGAAGCTGTGCCAGAATTGACAAAGAAACTTTAGAAATCTTCGTCTTCTTGGAGGGCTTTCAACGAAAAAGCCCTTCCTGCCGGAACTTTTTCAAAAACTGCGCCAGCTGTGTTGGCTCCGTCAAGTTTTGTTCCGTCAAGAGTCGCCCCCGTGAAATCCGCTTCGCGCAGGTCAGCCCCCGTGAAATCTGCATAAGACAAGTCGGCCTCTTGAAAAATAACACCTTTCAGATTGGCAGAGCGTAAATCAGCATAGCGAAGTTCTGCACCAGTTAGGTCGCTCGGTGAAAATCGGTTGCCGCTTGCGCTGGAAAACATCAGTGGCGCAAAATTGGCTCTTTGCAAATGTGCATGAGAAAGCTTGGAATGAGAAAGATTTGAACCACGGAAATCGGCTTCTTCAAGATCGCACCGCCTAAAATCTGAAAACTCCAAATGTGAGCTTTGCATCTGAACTTGAAACAAATTCATGCCAAAGAATTTGGCGCGGCGAGCCTTTATGGCCGTTAATCTTTCGCGTTTGAGAGAGCCCAATTCCCGCATATCGTAATCGCTCAAATCCAATTGCTTGCCGGAAACTCCGGCTGTTTCAACCCATTTTTGGTGCTGTTCAATCAGTTTGAAGAGCGGAACTTCCATCTCGCTAACAGAACGCCCAATGTTTCCATCGGTAATCGCACCAGAAAGATCAAAGCCTTTATCCTTAATTCCATCAAGATTGACGCCCGTTAAGATCGCGTTATTCAGATTGGCTCC
Organism: uncultured Micavibrio sp.; assembly: GCA_964476455.1. Classification (GTDB taxonomy): domain Bacteria; phylum Pseudomonadota; class Alphaproteobacteria; order Micavibrionales; family Micavibrionaceae; genus UBA1573. Next base: position 5,462 of record CAYZAR010000042.1, on the reverse strand, counting down.
AGAGAGCTGAACCCCCATCAAATCTGCACCGGAGAGATCCGCGCCAACCAGTCTAGCCCCGCGTAAATCCGCTTGCTGAATATTGACCTGAGCAAGAATGGCATCAGAAAAATCGGCATGATTGGCCATAGTTCCAACAAGACGTGCACCGGAGAGGTCGGCCCCTCTAAAATTGACCGATTGGGGAGCTTGATATTTTCCGTTAGTAGCCAAAGCCCCGCCGCGCAGATCAGCTTTTTCAAGGTCCGCTCCAACCAATTGCGCACTCTCAATTCGAGCCCCACGCAAATCCGCACGAACAAAATTGGTATTGTTCAAATTTGAAAAACTCAAATCACACGCATACAAACAGTCTTCCTGAAAATTGTAATTGGATAGATTCATATCGCGCATAGTGCAGCCGGAAAAATCAGATCGGCGAAGATCTTTTCTTGCGAGATCCAATCCGGTTAGATCAACTTGTTTGAGAACAGCCCGCCGCCCACCAATCCGCCCTTCCAAAAAACGCTCATGAAGACTGACCAGTCCATCAAGCTGGTTTTGGCTAAAACTCTCAAACTCGTCAGAATTAGTAGTGTCCGTCATAACAATGACAATCGCATAAAAAAGTTAAGGTTTCTTGGAAACAGGGAGAGTATTAAGAAAATCAAAAAAGGCGAGAGCCGTTTTGGAAGACCAGTCCGCGTCACCAATGAATTGATAGAGAACCTGACCATCTTTTCCAATGACATAAGATGTTGGCAACCCTTTTGTTTTCAGAACTTTTTTCATATCTTCCGTTTTATCAAAATAAACCGGAAAATTGTCAGGTAATCCCTGCTCAACCAGAAAAGTCTTCAGATCGGCTTCGTCTTTTTTAGTATCAATAGAAACTGTTACGATGTTGAGACGAGGCCGCAACGACCGAAGCTTTTGTAGCGTTGGAAGCTCCGTCACACAAGGCCCGCACCACGAGGCCCAATAGTTAATGACTGTGATTTTTCCGCGCAATTTATCGAGGTTGAGCTCTTTTTGGGAAAGGTCAGTCAAAATTCCTTCTGGCATAAACAAATTGTCTGGTCTTATGTTCTGTGAAGCCACGAATTCTGCTTGAAACGCGCCGACCCGCCGATCTTGGGCTGAGAAAGTTTCTGCTCCCGCCCCAAAAGGGGTAAATAGCGTAAGTAAAATAACAAGCAAAGCCATAGCGGCGAGTTTTTTCATGATCTTTTCCTAACAAACGAAACATGGTATTACGAACCCATGAAAACGTCAGCTCTTTTTCTTTTTTCTGTACTTTTGTGTGTTGCACTGAGTTTGACCAGCTGCGGCGTTAAACCCAAACACCTCGAATCTCCAAGCGAGGGTTCAGACACGTTCCCACGCACCTATCCGTCTGGAAACTCCCGCTAATTCTCTTTTTTTGCTTCCTCTTCGTCTGTCAAAGGCGGGAGACTGAGCTTGATGTGCGTAGCTTTTTCCTGGGCATCAGGTGTGACATCTACATCAAAGTAAAGCTGCACACTATCTTCACCTTTCAGAGTTTTCTGTGTCATTTCAATTTCTTTTTCGAGAAGAACTTGTCCCTGCTCATCTAGAAATTTTACCTGAAAAGGACGCAACTGTGCCTCAGTTGCAAGAAGGTTAATCAAGGTTCCAGAAATGCGAATTTTACCCCCATCGCCTTCTGCGGCACGTAGCCTGTCAAAAACCAATTTTTCTTTTTCTCGCAACTCAACGGGAAAACCTGCCGCATTGTAAACAGGAGCCACAACAGGCAAGTGCTCGGCAATTGGTTGGCGAATCGGTTCTAACACAATCACAAAGACCAGTACCATGAAACACGCAAGGGCAACCATTCCCCCTGCAATTTTCTGGGCAATCGCAGGGTCTAAATTGGCAAGTTTTTTATAAACTCTCGAATCTTTAACCTTGGCAAGAGCCCCTCCAAGAAAAATGCGAAGTTTCGAAGGCCCTTGGGAGACTGGCGGTGGTGGAGTCCGCGAGGAAGGGTTCCACGCAGATGTTTCACCAAAATCAATATCCACGGTCTCTGACTTCACTCTCTTAATGAGATCATCAAGACTGTCTTTTTCAGATTGTTGATGCCACTCGGTTTTGCACTTAGTGCAGCGAACCATCCTGCCAGCGTCCCCTATGGTATCGCTTGCAATCAAATAGCGGGCAGAACAGGATGGACAAGAGAGAATCATACCGTCATAAAGTAGGGTGTGGGGTCTCAAGGATACTATTACTGTTATACGGCTCTGACGCGCTTTCGGCAAGTCGGGCCATAAGGCAAAATGTAAGAACATGATAAGATTTGAACATATAGGGCTGCGTTATGGAATCGGACCGGAGATCTTGAGTGATATAAACTTCGCTTTAGAGCCCGGGTCCTTTCACTTTCTGTGCGGTGCGAGCGGAGCGGGAAAAACCTCGCTCATGTCGCTGTTATACCTCGGACGCCGCCCCACGCGGGGGCTGATCCATATGTTTGGCCAAAACATTAACGAACAGGACCGCTACCAACTAACAGCCCTCCGCCAGAGAATCGGCGTTGTTTTTCAGGACTTCCGGTTACTGAATCATCTCTCGGCATTCGATAACGTGGCTTTGCCGCTGCGTATTTCGGGACGCCCCGAAAGCGAGATTCGCTCCCATGTTGAAGAACTGCTCAACTGGGTTGATTTGGGAGATTGTATGCATCGCCTGCCTGCCACACTTTCGGGAGGACAACAGCAGAGAATCGCGGTTGCACGAGCGGTTGTATCCCACCCCCGCCTTCTTTTAGCGGATGAACCAACAGGAAATCTGGACGAAGAAATAGGGATGAAACTTATGCACCTGTTCGAACAACTCAACCGAATGGGAACAACGATTGTCATTGCCACGCACTCACTACAAATTCTTGAAAAATTCAATCACCCACGACTTATTTTAGAAAAAGGACAGCTTCACGTCTTTTCTCCTCAGCTCAAACACGGGGTGGCAGAATGAACACAGATTCTTTGAAAATTTTCTATCTGCCGAATGCAAAGAAACGCTTTGATCTTCCCTTGCAGATGCGTATGGGGACCGAGTTTCTGGTCCTCTTGATTGCCTTAATGACCCTTTTGTCCATGCTTTCAGCGGCGGCAAGTTTTGCCCTTGATACCATGTCCAACAGATGGACTTCTGGTCTTGAAACCAACCTGAGCATAGAAATTCAGCAAGGGGAGACGAGTAAAGATCAACGACTCAAAATTCTTGATGGACTCAAAAAACTAGAGGGAGTCACATCGGCTAAGCTGCTCGGGGCTAAAGATATGCAAGCCCTACTCGGGCCTTGGCTTGGAGATGTCACTACCGCCCTTGATGACTTGCCTTTGCCAACTTTAATCACGGTGGAAATAACTCAGCGCAGTAACGATGTCTTAGGTCGCATTGGACGCCTTGTTCATGAAATAGCCCCCAAAGCCAAAATTGATTCGCATGAGGCTTGGCTCGGGGACCTCCTCAAACTGACACGGAGTCTCAAGTTTGCAGCTCTGGTTATTATGACCATGATTATAGTTGTTACCGCAATTGTTGTAGGAGGAGCTGTTCGTTCGCGAATGGCTATTCACCAAAAAGATTTGGAACTCCTCCACGTCATGGGCGCAACAGATAAATACATAACCAATCAGTTCATGGGATATATTCTCTGGCTCGCTGGGAAAGGCTCTCTTTTCGGGATAGGAGTTGGAGCGATTATTCTTTCCTTCTTCCAAATCTTGGCGTGGAAAGCCCCAGAAACGGTTCCCACCTTAACGATTTCTCCCGCGCAATGGGCCCAGCTCTTGTTGGTTCCGGCTCTAATTCTTGGGGTTAGTCTTGTCGCTGCTCGCAGGACAGCCTTGCAGGTTCTAGAGGAAATGCCGTAATCTCTCCCGTGTCATGAAACATTTTTTAGGCCGCTTTGTATTGACAATTTTGTTGTCAATCTTGATCCCGTTCCTGTTCTGGGCAGCGGGTTATGCGGTGTTTGCCTTCAGTGTTTACTCTATGCAAGAACCAGACCTTCTCAGCAAAGCTGATGGGGCCATTGTCCTGACAGGGGGAACCAACCGTGTTGAAAAAGGACTAGACCTTCTTCGGCAAGGCCGAACCACCAACTTGCTCATCAGCGGAGCGCATAAAGACGTTCGTATAGTTGATTTGAAACCCTACTGGAAATCAGGAAGCCCTCTTCCCGCAGATAAAATTACTTTAGGACATGAGGCAGAAAACACGATAGAAAACGCCTTTGAAGCACAAAAATGGATTGCAGAAAAGAAAGTGACATCAGTATACCTGATGACTGGAACGTATCATATGCCCCGAGCTTTACTGGAATTTCATCACGTTTTGCCAGATGTCGAATTTATGCCTTATCCTGTTCAGCCAGAACATTTTTCAACTGAAGACCGACGCTTCTGGATGGTCAACTTTATCGAATATAACAAACTGTTAGTAGCTGTTTTCCGTGTGGTTTTGTTCCCCAAGGAAACATCTTCTATTCCCGAGGTTCTTCAATGATGACATTTCTCCGCCAGATTTTTTTTAATATAGCTTTCTATGGCTATACGGTTTTGACCTGCATTCTTTATACACCTTTGCTTTGGCTTCCTCGCCCGTATTTTCTTAAGCTTCTTCAGTTCTATTTCGAAACAGTTCACCAGATTGAAAAAGTGGTTTTGGGGCTCGATTTTGTGGTGAGGGGAGCTGAAAACATTCCCAAAGAAGGACCATTCCTCGTGGGAGCCAAGCACCATTCGGCTTACGAAACAATGAAACTTCACCTTCTCTTCAAAGATCCGGCAATTATCATGAAGAAGGAATTGATGCAGATTCCCGTGTGGGGGTGGCACGCGCAAAAAGCCCGCATGATTGGGATTGACCGCTCCTCCCGAGAAGTGGCCATCACCTCTCTCGTGGATGGAGCCAAACGGATTCAGAGTGAGGGCCGCCCTCTTGTCATTTTTCCCCAAGGAACCCGTGTCGCTATTGATGAAAGTGTCAGCAAACGACCTTACAAAGGCGGCATTGCCCGTATGTACGAGGCCACGCACCAAGTGGTTTTGCCTTTGGCAATGAACAGCGGATTGTACTGGAAACGCAATGCATTCTTCAAAAAACCAGGGACGGTCATTTTCGAAATATTTCCACCCATCCCCGCAGGACTTCCGCCTCACGATATGATGCGTCAACTCCAAGATACGGTTGAAAATGGGTCGGCCCGCTTAGTGGCCGAAGCCCAAGCCGCAGGAGGGAAACAATGAAGAGACTTCTTTCACTTTTTTTGTTTTCACTCTCTGGCATTATTATTCTGCTGTTCTTTTTATACTCACTGATGTGGTATCTGGTCGCAAAACAGACCCAGAAACAAATTGATGCGCTTTGGCAAAATGCCTCCAATTCCGGTGTACAAATTTCAGGCGAGAAACCAACAGTAGGAGGGTATCCCTCTCCGCCAACAATTC
>CAYZAR010000041.1:0-10042 GCA_964476455.1 uncultured Micavibrio sp. | reverse complement strand
GTGCGGCAGTGATGATCGCAGTAAGGAAGTCCCTCAACAGCGGCATGACCACAAAAACGAAAATTCTCGTCCTTTGGGTCACCGAGCGGCCAACGGCACATTCTTTCCTTGAGCTCAACCAGCTTGACCCCTTCTCCGGGAATATAATATTCCACGACCGGAGGAGAGACTACATCGGCAATGACTCTCTCGCGAGCTACGCGCGTGACGCGATGATCGGTAGATGGAGCGTGAGAACGGCTGATGACCGTTTCTGGTCTGGTGTTTTGTTGGATCGGTGAAATCCGGCCAGAGAGTTTAAGGCGGTGGGCTTTACCAATCACAGCATTACGCGTGACCCCACCTAAAAGTTTAGCAATCTCAGCAGCGGTTTTCCCTTCCCCCCACATTTGCTTGAGCAAATTTACCCGTTCATCGGTCCAGCTCATATAATTTTCTCCTTCAGAAAACTGACCGCTTTTCCCCCAAAAGGCTTTGATAAACGGTCATGTGAATGTTTGGATCTAAAGACACCTTATCAGGGTAGAGAATCACTCGCCAAGAATCAGTGATTCTTTTTCTGTGTTTTATCCACAATCATGAAAGAGAAAAGATTCAAAAATTACGCTTTGTAATCAAGACCCCATTGTTGGTAGAAATCGGGATCATCGCGCCACCGCTGAGAAACTCTTACAAAAAGTTTTAAGTGAACTTTGCTGCCTAGCATCTTTTCAAGCTCTAAACGTGCCTTAGTTCCGATTTCCCGAAGTCTTTCCCCATTTTTTCCCAAGATAATAGATTTTTGGTTTTCCCGTTCAATGTGAATGACCTGTTGAATACGAATATCGCCATTGTCAAATTGTTCCCATTTCTCGGTTTCAACCGTTATGGCATAGGGAAGTTCCTGATAGAGCTGAACAAAGATCTGTTCGCGTGTAACCTCAGCTGCCAAGAGCCGCATAGGCATATCGCTGATTTGATCTTCGCCAAACAACCACGGGCTCGAAGGCAAATTCTTGACCAGAGCGGCAACGACATCTTCAACGCCGTCTCCACTAAGAGCCGAAATCATAAAAGTAGAAACAAAAGGACAAAGATTATTCAGGTCAGTTGCCAGCTTAAAAAGTCTTTCACGTTCGGCAATATCAACCTTGTTCAGAGCCAGATAAACAGGCTTGCTCTCCGATAATTCTTTAAGCCGCGCCAGAGTCTTCTCATCATCATGTGAGAGACCCTTTTTCTTGGAGTCAAATAGATACAAAACAGCATCGGCCTCTTGGGTTCCAGACCAAGCCGCAGAAACCATAGCGCGATCTAAACGGCTCTGAGGGTTAAAGAGGCCAGGAGTGTCCATTAAGATGATCTGTGCATGACCGCGAAGGGCAATACCGAGAATCCGGCTCCGCGTGGTTTGAACTTTGGAAGAGACAATCGAAACCTTGTTCCCCACCACCTGATTAACAAAGGTTGACTTGCCAGCATTAGGAGCCCCAATGACCGCAATGTAACCACATAAAGACGGGGAGGATGTATCAGACATGAAGGTCCATCAGTTTCTCGTAAAGGATTGAGGCCGCCTCTTTTTCAGCAGCCCGCCTCGAAGCTCCCCACGCCTCAACTGGACCAAACCCCTTAACCGTAACCTTTATCAGGAAACTCGGGGCATGATCCGGCCCATCGCGTGTGATAACCTCGTAAGTGGGAATGGGAAGCCTGTGGCCCTGAGCCCATTCCTGTAGAGCTGTTTTGGGATCTAAAGGAGGCTGGGATAAAGTGTAGATACGCTCGCCCCATAATCCGGTAATGACGCTGTGGCAAGTGCTGTAGTCACTATCGAGAAAAATTGCTCCGATAACAGCTTCCATACAATCGGCTAGCAGGTTCTCGTGCGTCACCCCACCAGAGGCCCGCTCGGCGTCTGATGCCTTGACGATCAAGGACAGATCAAGGCCCGCCGCAATTTGACTAAGTGTTTCCGTACAAGCGAGGGCAGAATGGCGGCGAGCCAAAACCCCTTCTTTCTCACGAGGGAATGTTTTGTATAAAATATCGGCGACAACAAGACCCAGAACACGATCCCCTAGGAACTCAAGGCGTTCGTAATTGGCATCCCCAGTGCTCGCGTGAGTCAAGGCACGTTGAAGAAATTCTACATTTGAAAAATGGTATCCAAGACGATCCTGAAAAATATCCAACGCTTTGTTATCAGGCATCATTTGAGGGCCTTCGCCTCAGGCAGTTTCAAGGTTTCTCCGTTGCCAATCCGGCGAAAGAGATGGTCATAGCGGATAGACCACGGCCATTTCCAAACCTCATAGAAACGAGCTTCTCCGTTGGTGGAAAAGAAAATAAAATCAGCGCGGCCTAGAAAATTGTCAAACGGGACATATCCCACATCTTCGAGAACACGACTATCACGTGAGTTGTCGCGGTTGTCTCCCATCATGAAATAATGTCCGGCAGGAATAGTGTATTTTTCGGTGTTATCAAGAGCGAGGGAATCCCCATCTTCGTATATGGTATGAACCACGCCACCCGGAAGAGTCTCACGGTACGCTGTTGCTTTCGCTCTACCTCCATATTCCCTGTCGTATTCGACCATTCCAATAATCTCGCGAGGGACTATTTTATCATTGATGTACAATCGGCCATTCATCACCTGAACAGTTTCCCCGGGCAGGCCAATCACGCGCTTAATGTAATCAATGGAATGGTTGGTTGGCAATTTGAACACCGCAACATCGCCCCGCTTAGGCTCTTGAGCGGCAATGCGTCCATCAAAGCCCCCCATCCCGAAAGGAAAGGAGTATCGGCTGTAACCGTAGGAAAATTTGGAAACAAACAGATAATCGCCTACCAATAAGTTGGGGATCATTGATCCTGAGGGAATGTTGAATGGTTCGAACAAGAGCGAACGGATCAGAAGAGCAAGGCAAACAGCAATTAAAGCTGTCCGCGCCAATTCCCCAAGGCTTTCTTTGTCTTCGGGAGAATTTTCAGGAGAAGTGTCTTTTTCAATCATCACAGTTTCTTACCTGATTGAAGCGGGGATTACCAGATGGAAGGTTAAATTATTTCTATAATCACATAAGCTTGGGCCAAAGGCGGTTCATCGGTCAAGCTGACGTGGATTGCGGCAATTTTGCCGCTTGGCGTGATATCTTGAAGCCGCTTGAGAGCCCCGTTTTTGAGTTGTAGGCTTGGTTTTCCGGTTTTGTCGTTGGTAACCACAATGTCACGCATAGCAACGCCATGCGTAAAGCCTGTCCCCAGTGCTTTGGACGCCGCCTCTTTGGCAGCAAAACGGCGGGCATAAGTGGCAATATGCGTGCCGCCCCCTCGTCTGCTCTCGGCCTTGGCGATTTCAAGCGGATCAAAACACCGATTTGTAAAGCGTGTCCCAAAACGGGCTAGCGTTTTTTCAATCCGCCGCGTATCAACAATATCACTGCCTATGCCAAGGATCATGGTGTTCGTTACCTGCCTCTTGCGCGATCCACACTCACAACTTGCCGTGTGGCTCTGAGAGCCGCGATAATGTTGTTGAGGTGTCTGGTGTCTCCAACGGAAACATCAAGGAACATATCCCAGAAATCAGAGCTGCGGCTGGTAATTTTCAAATTGGTGATATTGCCACCGCTTTTTCCGATCACGGTTGAGAGCGTTCCGAGAGCCCCGGGTTCGTTCGAGATGGTCACCAGCAAACGCCCCACGCGGTTTTCAGGCGTATCGCTCCCCTCACCCCAAGAAACATCCAGCCATCTTTCGGGCGTATCAGCAAATTGTTCGAGTGTTTCGCAATCAATGGTATGAATCGTGACACCTTTTCCAGTGGTGACGATCCCCACGATTCGATCCCCCGGGAGAGGGTGACAACATCGGGCAAAGTGAAGAGCCATCCCGGGAATAAGACCACGAATAGGCATGGGGGCAATCTTTCCCCCCCGCGTGTTTGACGTTGCCCGAACCGTTGGAATATCTTCTGGCTCGGTAATGGTTTTGTGCGTTTCCGAATCCAGTTTATGCCCGGGAAAAATGGCACGAAAGACATCACGAGCTACAATATTTCCGGCCCCGATACCTGCGTATAGATCATCGCTGTTTTCGCATTCACGGAACTGGTCCACAACGCCCGATACGGCTTTATCCGTGAACTCATACCCTTCGGTCTTGAAGACTTTTTGCAGCATCGCTTTGCCGAGGGTCACATATTCAGTTTTTTGCTGCTGCCGGACAAAACGGCGAATATGAGAGCGGGCCTTTCCGGTGACCACAAATCGTTCCCAAGCCGGAGAAGGATTTTGGGTCTTGGCTGTGACAACCTCGACTTGATCTCCGTTCTGGATTTTTGTGTTCAGGGGTGCAATACGACCGTTGATCTTCGACCCTATACAGCGGTTTCCAACGTCCGAGTGAATCGCATAGGCAAAATCAATAGGGGTAGATCCGCTTGGAAGTTCAATCAAATCCCCCTTGGGCGTGAAGGCAAAAACATGATCGTGGAACAATTCCAGTTTGGTATTTTCCCAGAAATCTTCAGGTTTCTGATCTTGCTCCAGAATGTCGAGCAGCTCACGCAACCAGCGATATTTTTTGGCATCCGCAATAGCGGCTTTGACATCGGCTTGCTTATAGGCCCAGTGCGCGGCCACTCCCAAATCGGCTTCAGCGTGCATTTCAAGAGTTCGGATCTGAATTTCAATCCTTTGGTTTTGAGGTCCGATAACCGTAGTGTGAATAGAGCGGTATCCGTTAGGCTTCGGAGTCGAAATAAAATCCTTGAATCGGCCAGGAACAACCGGATAACGAGAATGAATAACCCCCAAAGCGTGATAGCATTGTTCAAGCGTATCAACCACAATGCGGAACGCCATAATATCCGATAATTGTTCAAACGAGATATTTTTACGCTGCATCTTTTTCCAGATGGAGTAACGCGTTTTTTCCCGTCCTGTTACTTGTGACTCGATATGAGCGTCTTCCATCAATTTGGAAAGCTCTTGGATAATGTTACCAACAAGGTTGTTTCCTTCCTGACGAAGAAAAGCAAGGCGATTCAAAATACTGTCTCGCGCCTCGGGGTTTAGGTAGGCAAAAGCAAGATCTTCAAGCTCTTCCTTAATTTTATGAACCCCAATCCGCTCAGCAAGAGGGGCATAAATATCTAGTGTTTCTCTGGCGATGCGCCGACGTTTTTCAGGCTTGGGAATATGTTGTAGGGTCCGCATATTGTGCAAACGGTCGGCCAGCTTAACCAAAAGGACGCGAATATCCTCTGACATGGCCAAAACGAGTTTGCGAAAGTTTTCAGCTTGTTTTCCTTCGACCGTCTGACTTTCAATCTTGGTCAGCTTACTGACTCCATTGACCAGCGAGGCAACATCTGACCCAAATTTTTTCTCAATATCTTCGGACGTAGCTTTGGTGTCTTCGAGCGTGTCATGTAAAATAGCGGTCACGATGGTTGTCGTATCCATCTTCATATCAGCCAAAATGCCCGCGACTTCTAGAGGATGGGTATAATAGGGCTCTCCCGAAGCGCGAGTCTGTCCCTCATGCATCAGACTCGCAAAATCGACCGCCTTTGCGATAATATTTTCATCACATTCAGGATTATAAGATTTGATCTGGTTGATAAGGTCGGTCTGTGTCGTCATGAAAAATGAACTCTCTTCTTTCCTTCCAGAGTAACACGACTGGCCCCCAAATAAAAAGCCCACCTTGTCGGCGGGCTTTTACAGACAAAACCCTGTGCAAGGGTTACTTGTCGTCCTCATCGTCTTCGCTGAATCCAGCAAGATCGTTAATTGATATATCATCGTCCTCGTCATCATCAAAAGATCCATCAAGGGCATTATCTTCATTGACCTGAGCAACAAGGGCGTTCCATTCTTCTTCGCCTTGCATTTCTTCCATGACATCTTTTTTCTCTTCCTCAACAGCAAAGACGCGCTGATGGGAGCGGATCAGGTCTTCTTTAAGGTCTTCAACAGAAACCTTACTTTCAGCGACCTCACGCAGAGAAACGACAGGGTTTTTGTCGTTATCACGGTCAACGGTCAACGGGGCTCCTGTGCCGATCCGGCGGGCTCTTTGCGCTGCAACCATGACCAACTCGAAGCGGTTGGGAACTTTTTGGACACAATCTTCAACTGTTACGCGGGCCATGAAATCCTCTTGATCTTGATTTTTAAGGGTTCAGTATATATAAGCCCTTTCGTAGAATTGCAAGCCTTACCAACAAACATTTACATATATTTTTATGCGGGGAAAAAGCACATGACATCCTGTCAGCCGGCCCATCAACCGGAGCATGATTGCCCGCTTTGTCCGCGCCTTTGCGCCTTTCGCGCCACTAATCAGCAGATATTTCCAGACAAGCATAATGCGCCCGTTCCCTCTTTCGGGCCTTTGAGTGCTGAATTGCTGGTTGTGGGACTTGCCCCCGGGCTCAAAGGAGCAAATTTCAGTGGACGGCCCTTCACAGGGGATTATGCGGGAGTTCTTCTCTATCAAACCCTCCTTAAATTTGGGTTTGCCAGTGGCGACTACGAAGCGAGAGCAGATGATACCTTGACTTTGCTGAACGCTCGTATCACGAACGCCGTCCGCTGTGTTCCCCCCGAGAACAAGCCAACACCGGAAGAAATGCGGCAATGCCTCCCCTTCCTGAGCGCAGAAATTGCCCAGATGAAGAGCCTCAAAATTTTGGTAACACTCGGGCTCGTATCGCATCAATCCACGTTGCGGGCCCTTGGAGAAAAACCATCGAGTGCCAAATTCGCCCACGGAGCCCAGCATAAGCTCCCTTCAGGGCATTTGGTTATCAACAGTTACCATTGCTCGCGCTATAACACACAAACCAACCGATTGACGGAGACTATGTTCCATGATGTGTTTGCCGCCGTCAGAGACAGGCTGAAAAGCCAATGACTATTTCTCTATCTTACGAGCGACTTCAACCAGCATAACGGGAATACCGTCCCGAATGGGATAGGCGAGGCCAGCCTGATCCGAGATTAACTCCTGTTGCTCTCGGTCGTACCGCAAAGGAACCTTGCACAAGGGACACACCAGCACTTCAAGCAGTCTTGGATCAACCAGTATTGTGCTCATATCTGCGCCCTTTCGAGTTAATGTTCCGATAAAAAGCCGTGGGAAGGATGGTGAATCGAAAGCCCCAGAATCTTGAACAAAAGATTTGCTCGCGTCTGACAACAAGGAGCCTCTAACAAGGCTTGTTTCTCACTGGGAGAGAGGGGGCAAACCATCGCCAAAGCCGTCACCAACCCATCATTGGGAATATCTTCTATCAACGCCCAACTGACTGTGAGCCCATGTTGTTCGAAAAATACTTTGAGAATTTGATTAAATTCGGCGCGGTCCAGATTGGGACAGCCCGTATGCTCCATGTCTGGGCCAAAATTGGTCCAATTAGGTTTAACGCGCCGATACCCATGAAGAGGAGGTAGTTCTTCCTCAACCCTAAAACGGCAAAGCCCACGAAGGTTAAGAAGATAACGCCCATCTTCAGTTTCCTGAAACTGGGTAATGCGTCCGGCACACCCCGTAGAAAAAATTGCCGGACCATTGGCCGCAGCATATCCTGAGGGCTGAATCATTCCAATGAGACGGTTGCTGCGCAATGCATCATCAACCATTGCAATATAGCGCGGCTCAAAAATATTGAGGGGCAAATCTCCCTGAGGCAACAACAAAACTCCCTCAAGAGGAAAGATAGGAAGTCTTTCCGGAAGGTCTTCAAAGAGAGGGTCAAAGGGGTTTTTGCTCATGAAACTGATATAGTGCGATTGCCCTAGGAAAAAAGAAGAGTTGAGAGCTTGCGCCGTCCTGTGATACTCGCCGGATCAGAGAACCCCCACGCTTCGAAATATTTAAGAAGTTGTTTGCGGGCTTTTTCGTCTTCCCAAGTTTTGTTTTTGCGAATAATTTCAATCAAAGCATCAACAGCTGCTTCTTTCCATCCTTTGGCGAAACAGGCTTCGGCAAACTCAAACCGAACGTCCAGATTATCGGGGCTAGCAAGCAGGCGCGCCTCAAGCTCTGCCATGTTTTTATCTGCAGCAGGTTTGTTAACAGCAAGATCCAGTGCGGTTTTCGCCGCGCCAAAGCGAGGGTCCTTGAGGATAGGTTCTGGAGCATTCTCAACCAGATCAGACGCTCCGGCCACATCATCAACAGCGAGCAAGCAGCGGACAAGACCAACATAGGCTTCGGTCTCCGCAGGATTTTGTGTCAGGATCTGAGCGTAGAGAGCTTCGGCTTGTTCCACCTCCCCTTGTTCAAGATGGGTTGCGGCTTGTTTCAGGCTAGAGGGAATATCAAATTTCTCCGGTTGATTCTTTTTGTGTAAATCTACCAATTGATCCAACAAAGCTTCAATATCAGACGCAGGGCGCGCACCTGCAAACCCTGAAACAGGTTGGCCCATATATAGGGCAATCACCGTTGGAACGGACTGGACCCGAAAGGCTTGTGATAATTCCGGATTCTCATCGACATTGACTTTTGCTAAAATCACATCCCCACCCCGAGACAGAACGGCCTTCTCGAGAAGAGGCATAAGCTGGCGACAGGGGCCGCACCACGGAGCCCAAAAATCAATCAGAATTGGTTTTTCTGCCGAGGCATTCAAAACAGCGGATTCAAAGTTCAGGGCGGTTACATCAAAAACAATTCCCTCTGATGGGGCTTTGGTTTTGGGGGAAGCAGGGGCATTCATTCCGATGAGCATAGGGGTGCAACCTTTTCGTCTGGTTAATCCGGTCCTGCCGGAGAGAGATCAATAATCTGGGGCGTTATACCGTGTTTTTCAAGAAAGATCATCAAATCAGATGGCGTAAGGCCAATGGTCATGGTGTTGATGAGCGGATGGAAGTTAATCAATGTTTGTTCCATCATCTTCTTTTCAAGAATAAGACTGACCTGCTTCTCGTGATCGTTCAAAATGGCAAGAGGGGAAACTGACCCGGGCCGCACCCCCAGAAAACTCCACAAACGTTCTGGTGATCCAAAAGAAAAACGCCCAACCCCGAGAAGAGCAGAAAGCTTTTTTAGATCAATCGGCGTTTCTTGAGTCAGAGTGACCAAGAACATTTTTCCCTTGTGATCCTTCAAAAAGAGGTTGCGTGTGTGGGTTCCATGTATTTCCCGCTCCAAATCCCTCCCTTCGGCCACCGTAAAAATCGCCGGATGGTGATGCAAAGCGACCGGTAGTTCCAGTGCGGAAAACCTCTCCAGCAGAACGAGAGGAGGGAGCGGCAAATCTGATCCATCCAAGGGCGGACTATTTTCAAGTTTTCGCGGTGTGATTGTCATATATTTAGCAATAATTAACTCTTGGCTGGCAAACTCTAAGCAATAGGTCTTTTCAGGCCACTGGTGTTATTGAATCTTCAGGAAAAGATTTAGTGCAGACTCCGGAAACTGGCAAGGACTTGAATAATTTATAAAATTATGTATAATTGTAGGTTGGGGATTGCAGAAATATGGTTACTCGGGTGGATTTTAGCGGTACGGAAATTATGCCTCTTGCCAATTTGCAAGGTCAGGGCTCCATTTCTCAGCTTGGTCTTTCCCCGAAAGTTCAAGCTCCTGAGCCTGCGCCGGTTGTGAATGCACCCTCTCCAGGGGGGGTTAGATGAATATAGAGCTGGGGCAGTTGCCGGACGGCGATTTGGCCTTGGTCAGTGACCGGAGCCTCCCGGGGGATGTCAAGCGCGTGGAATATTACCGCGACCAGAAGTTGTTTATGCTGATTTATGATCGCGAAGACCATGAAGGCGACTTAATGCACTACGAATTGACGGATGAGGTCGCGGAAAAGGTTCGTCGGCGCAGCAATCTGGTCATTATTGAGCCTGACGCCTTCAGTGGCAAGCCGATGGGATATTATACATCCCTGATTCAGGTTGGGGCCTGATTTTTTCAAAAAACCCGCTTGCATTTATCCTCCAGATGATTATAAATCCCTATCCATTCTGAAGAGAATGCGCGGGCGTAGCTCAGGGGTAGAGCGCAACCTTGCCAAGGTTGATGTCGC
>CAYZAR010000040.1:3273-10045 GCA_964476455.1 uncultured Micavibrio sp. | reverse complement strand
TCCCTAGCAAGAGTAACTTTGAGCAACATTAAATCTTGGTCAAACGAATCGTTATCTCGCGCCAAAGACTCGCGCAGCTGTGCAAGACCAACCAAAATAGCCGCCGCTTTCATATCTTCGGGAGCCACATCTTGAAAAGTCTCTGCAACAGTGGGATCACTTTGGCGCAAATTTTCAAGAGCAGATGTCAAGGCTTGAGGATCAGCATTTCCTTCTACTCCCCCTATACCCTCGGCTCCCTGTGTTGCCTGTAGCAAAGATACAATCACCTTGTCTAATTGAGACCTTCCTTGTGGAGATTGTTGCAACCCAGAAACCTTGGCCATAACCTGTTGGAGACCAAGTGCATTGGCTTGCTCCAAAAACCGTTTCATGTGGGTTTCAAGCTTTGCGAGCCTCTGCGGCAGCGTACCAGACTTCAGATCATCTAGGATTCCAGAATATTGTTTAGCTTGATCGGAAAGACTAGCCACCGTCCCTTGCAATTCTTCAACTTTTGCTTTGAGATCATCCGGAACCAGAGATTCCCCAATCCCTCCGCTATTCGCGGTTTCAGCTTTCATTTTTCTGATTTCGATTTCAAGGTCCTGAATCCGCTGCTCTTGAGCTGAAAGAGTTTTGACCTTAGGAGCCATCGCCACAACCGAGCCAATGACAGCAGCCACAATGCAAATGACCCCAGTAGCAAACAACGGCCATTTAATACTTTGCGGTTTTAGATTCTCCGCTGCATTGCGATTTCCGTTTATAACACTGGACATAGGCATCACAATATCAGGGGTTTCGAAACATTCATCTTTTTGACCCCCAACCGCGCTAGGTAAAAGGTCTGTAAGCGTAATTCCGTTTTCAGTCGCCGCCCGCAACAAATCCCCACGACGATTTGCAGGAATGGCTCCTCGTTGTTTCCAACCTTGAACAGTTGTGACCGGAATTCTCATTTTTGTTGCCATAGGCCTAATCCCACCAAAACGATCTATAATCGCACTGGCATTCTGGATAGGGTGAGAAGAAGGGTCGATCATTATAAATATTCCTCACAAAAGACTGGATAATTCAGCAAGCAATGCATCGGACTCTGGTGACTTAGCCACCCGAACATCCTTCCACGGAAGATCTGCTAGAGACTCTAGCACTGCGCCAGAGAGAGACAAGAGGTTTATCGTAGGCAAAAATGGCAATAAATCATGCGCAACAAGCAATTCCCTAAGAATATGAGCGGTTCGTGGAGAAAAAACCGTCATGCTATGAAGGCGGGCTTCTTTAATAGCCGCGACTGTTTCCGGTAGTAAAGAAGAAGCTGCTTTTGCGGTATACGTTACATATTGGGTAATTTCATACTCACATAACCATTCGAGCAAAGAGTGGCGAATATGTTCTCCGCGCAGATAAACAAGGTGAGAAGCCGGAGGTAAATTTTTTGAGATAGTTTCCGTCAACTGAGAGAAATCTCCCGTTGCTGCGTAAATCCGTCGAGCCCCGCAAAGACGAGCTTTATCAGCCGTTGCTTTCCCTACAACGAAAACAGGAACTTCCTGCCAAGCAGATGGAAAGGATTCTTGTAATGCGTGAGAGCTAGTTAAAACCAACCCATCTGGCGTATCTCCGCAAGCCCAGTTGGTTTTAATCGGCATGATGGTAAGAAGCGGGTCAAGAAGCGGGATAGCTCCAAGAGCCGCAACATCTTTGGCAAAGGATAGCCCCTGTTCTTCCGGACGCGTAACAAGAACCAGCGGCAAAGATGTCATTCCGTCAGCAATTCCTCAGGAACACGAGGTTTCAAACGAATCCCAAGGGCCTTCCCCAAAGCGGCAGCCTCCTCATCCGAGCAAACCTCCCCTTCGATATTGTCTTCATAAAGTGCCGAACCATCTGGAGCCGCTACAGCACATTTGAGAAACATACGAGTTCCATTTAACTGAGCGTAAGCTCCAATTGGCGTTCTGCAGGATCCGTCAAGAACCTGTAGAGCCGCCCGCTCGGCTGCGGCTTGATACCCAGTGCTCGGCACGTGAACAGAAGCAAGCAGATTATGAACCCGCGTATCACTTCGGCGCGTTTCAATCCCGATAATTCCCTGACATGCCGCGGGTAAAAACTCATCTGGCTCGAATATCTGAGTCGCGTGGCTCTCTAAGCCCAAGCGTTTTAGTCCTGCCAAAGCCAGAAAAATGGCCTGAGCTTGCCCTTGATGCAATTTTTCAATGCGCGTTGGTACGTTGCCGCGCAAAGGAACAACTTTCAAATCGGGTCGCTTGAGAAGGGCAAAGGCCTGCCGCCGCAAACTTGATGTCCCCACCACAGCACCTATCGGCAACTCGTCCAAACTTTTGTAGGTCTCAGAAAGCAAAACATCCCGTGCTTCTAATCTTTCCAGCGTATGTTCGATCACCAAGCCCTCAGGAAGAAAAGATGGCATATCTTTTAGGGAGTGAACCCCACAATCAACTGTTCCGGCGAGAATTTGTTCTTCTATTTCACGAGCAAAAAGACCTTTGCCTCCCTGTGCTTCTGCCAAGCGAGTTTCCCCATGAGAAGGCTTCCAGTCTCCCGAAGTCAGAATTTCAACAACCTGAATATCTAAATTAGGATGAGCTGCTCTGAGGGCCTCCACCACAGCCCCTGTCTGAGCCATAGCCAATTGGGATCCGCGTGTACCAATACGAAGTGTTGCCGACATACCTCTTTGCGCCCAATTTGTAACTATAAAATGAATATCTCTGGGTGTTACGGATAAAGCAATCGGCGTAATTTGGCAATCCGCAAGCTTGCGCCTGTCCACAGGAGGGTTTAGATATGTGTGTATGAATATACTGGGAATTGAGACAAGTTGTGACGAAACTGGGGTGGCGATTGTCAACGATCGTCGAGAAATTCTCGCCGATTTACTCCTCAGCCAAATCGATACCCATACTGTCTTCGGGGGTGTTGTTCCGGAAATAGCCGCCAGAAGCCACCTCGACCACCTCGACCGCTTGATTTCCGTCGCTTTAACAGAGGCAAAACTTCGTTTTCAAGACCTTGACGGAATTGCCGCTACCAGCGGCCCCGGGCTAATTGGCGGAGTCATGGTTGGTATGATGGCCGGAAAAACCATTTCCTTGGCAATCAACAAACCTTTCATCGGCATTAACCATCTTGAAGCCCATTTGCTAACTCCCCGCTTGGTAGAAAATATAGAATTTCCATATCTTGTTTTGTTGGTTTCAGGAGGCCACACTCAAATTCTGGTCGCCGAAGCCATTGGAACTTATCACTTATGGGGTACAACCCGCGATGATGCTGTAGGTGAATGTTTTGACAAATCTGCCAAATTGATGGGATTGCCCTATCCAGGAGGGCCAAATCTTGAAAAATTGGCAAAAAATTGTTCTGATTCCTCGCGGGCCATCCGCGATTTTCCGTTTCCCATTCCCTTGCAGCATAGTCACGATATGGACTTTTCCTTTTCAGGCTTGAAGACACGCCTACGCAATGTATTCGAACAACTTTCCAATCCCGATGAGGACGATCTGGCTGACATGGCGTATGCCTTTCAACACACAATTGCCGAGACTTTGTCTCTGCGCGTCCACAAAGCAATGACACGGTTCCAAGAAACCTACCATGTGCAGCAACCTTGTCTCATTGTCTGCGGCGGCGTTTCGGCCAATCAGTATCTCCGAGGCCGATTGAAAGACATATGCAAAGAAATAGGGTTTGAGTTTATGGCTCCTCCCCTCAAATATTGCACCGACAACGGAGTAATGGTTGCATGGGCAGGCGTTGAACGCTTAAAAGTAGGACTGACCAGTCCTTTGACTTTGCCTGCTCGCCCTCGCTGGCCTCTTGAAAATCTGAAGGAAGATGTATCATGACAAAAATTTCTGTGATTGGAGCAGGGGCATGGGGAACCGCTCTGGCTGAGATGTATAGCCGATCAGGCCATGATGTGAGCTTGTGGGTCCGTGAGGCTTCCCTTGCCAACACGTTGAAAACAACAAGAGAAAACACCCTCTATCTTCCCAACGTTCCCCTCAATCCTTCCTTGAAGATAACAGAAAACTTACAGGAAGCAGCGAAGGGTGATGTTTTGTTATGCGTTGTTCCTGCGCAATTCCTTCGCAGCGTTGTCAAAGAACTATCTCCCCACTTGCGCCCCAATCACCCTCTTGTCATTTGTGCCAAAGGAATTGAAACCTCGACCAAACGTCTTCTGACCCATGTCGTCCATGAGGAAGCCCCCTCTGCACTCCCCGCTATTTTAAGTGGCCCCAACTTCGCCCATGAGATCGCTAAAGGCCTCCCCAGTGCCTCAACTCTTGCCTGCCTTGATCTGATCAACGGTAAAAACATTCAACTTGCTCTGAAATCACGAAACCTGCGCCTCTATTTCACTGAAGATGTTATCGGAGCACAGATCGGCGGAGCTGTTAAGAATGTCATTGCTATTGCCTGCGGCATTGTTGACGGTCTTGGTCTTGGCGAGAGTGCACGAGCGGCCCTCATTGCGCGCGGCCTTGCCGAACTTTCTCGCCTAACCTTGGAAATGGGGGGTCGCAAGGAAACCCTGATGGGCCAGTGCGGGGTCGGAGATATGATGCTGACCTGCTCCAGCATGAAGTCTCGCAATTTCTCTCTCGGCAGCGAACTCGCCAAGGGATCATCTTTGAATGACATTCTCTCCCGCCGGAAAGCCGTTACCGAAGGCGTTCCCACTGCCAAGGCCGCGCATGAACTCGCGCTTCAACACGGGGTTGAAATGCCAATTGTCTCAAGCGTCTATGCTTGTCTGTACCAAAACCTAGATGTCAAGCAAGCTGTCGGACATATCCTTGACCGTCCCTTTCGCAGTGAAGGAGACTAGAGCGGTAATTTCTTTCTGCCAAATCGGCTAGACCCGTCTCAAGAGCGTGATCGGGGACTACGCCTAGCTCTACCATAGCGGCGCGGATTGTTTCTTCCCCATAGCTGTAATTGCGACTTCCAACACTTGCGTACAAATCTAATATCTCTGGTAGAACTTTTGCCCCATACCGCGCCCATGCAAAAGCGACCGAGAGAGTCTTGGCCTCCGCCCCGTCTTTATGCCCATCGCCAATATAAAGTGTTTGATCGGGCGTTACGTTCTGGGCTGCCAGAATTTTTGCAAGATGCGTTGAGGAAGGCTTAAAAACTTTATCCTGCCAAATATACAGCTTTCTATCTATTTCTCTTCTAAACTCTGACTCTATCTCAGAAAGATACAAGGGCGAGTGCGGAATCGATGGCTGACAGTAAATTCCATCTATCAAATCTAGAAGATCTTCTGGTTTGTCCAATTCTCCGCTTCTTACAGCATGAACAGCTATCCACCAAAGACGACGCAGAACCGCGCAGCTTTCTGCATCGGTTTGAATCGCGATTTTGCATCCCTCGTCCTTCCATTGCTGCAACATTGGGATTGTACCAGCATAGGGAACACTCAAAGCCGCGCTCTGCTGCATCCACTCCCCTTGAACGCGCCCTATCACCAATTTCCAATCGCTTGCCAGTCGAGAAGACTTTAACCCTTGGCCTTCTTCAAACATCCAGTCAATCAGGGAAACTCCATCATTAAACCGGTATTGCCCATGAGTTCGCCGCACGAGGTCGTACAAAGTTTCTTTGGAAAAATCCAACCCTTTTGAAAGACTATCCAACAATTTTGCCAAAGACGTTCCCCAGACATGGAGGGTATCAACCATCGTATTATCAAGGTCCAGAATAATCAGGCGTTTGTTCATGGCTTATCTCGCACACTCCGCCATTTAGCTACATTCTGATTATGCGCCTCCAGCGTTTCAGCAAAGACATGGCCGCCATTCCCATCGGCTACGAAATATAAAAATTTGTGTTCCTCAGGATGCAAAACTGCATCAATCGCCGCCCGCCCGGGGTTGGCAATCGGACCTGGTGGCAGTCCGGCATACAAATAAGTATTATAAGGGGACTTGTTTTCCATCAAGTCCTTGGCTAGCAACCGCCGCCCCAGAGGCCCCTGTCCGTTGTTTTGAGGCTTACCTCCAGTTAGAGCATAAATGACAGTTGGGTCCGTTTGCAGTTTCATCCCAATCCGCAACCGATTGATAAAGACACCTGCAATCCGGCTTCGCTCTGCAGCCACACTTGTTTCTTTTTCGACAATCGAGGCCAAAATCAAGGCTTCTTCCGGTGTTTTCAAAATATCTGAAGGAACTCGCTTCTCCCACGCCTCCGCAAGGTAGTTCTGCATGGCTTTTTGCATTTGCTCAATTTTAGCAGCCCGATCTTCTCCAGCTTTATAGTAATAGGTATCCGGCAAGAGACTCCCCTCTTTGGGAATCTCGGTGACCGCACCACTCATTTGCTCAGAATCACTCAGCAGTGCGACAATTTCAAAACTGGTCAGCCCCTCAGGGATGGTAATTTTTCTTTGATAGGTTTGCCCTAGAGCCAGCTTTTGGACTACGTCCTTCAGGGAGATTCCCTTAGAAAACTCATACTCTCCAGCTTGAAGTTTTCCTCTTTGACCTGTAGCAAGAACCGCCGCTGCAAAAACCCAGCGACACGATATAACCTGCTCCTTTTCCAGATGCTCCCCAATAGTTCGTAGGCCAGTCCCTCTGGAAACATCAACAATCTTAGATGAAGCGAGCGGTCCTTCAAGCTGCCAAACGCTCCACGCGTTTTCAAATAGCAGAAATCCAGCGAGGAAGAGAATCGCCAGAATAACACCCAAACGCTTTTTCATGAATTAAACGACTTTCAAAACCAAAGACGCATTCGTTCCACC
>CAYZAR010000040.1:0-3263 GCA_964476455.1 uncultured Micavibrio sp. | reverse complement strand
TATTGCTCATGACAGTTTGGAAAGAATGAGGCAGGCGTTGGTTCCACCAAACCCAAAGGAGTTTGAAAGGACAATCCGCACCTTCTTTTCTTTGGCTACATTCGGAACCAGATCAATTCCACGGCATGATTCCGAAACGTTTTCAAGATTAAGCGTTGGAGGAATCGTTCCTGTTTCAATCGCCTTAACAGAGTAGATTGCCTCAACCGCACCTGCAGCTCCCAAAAGGTGACCAATTGCGGATTTGGTCGAAGACATCATCACCCCGTCAATGGCACTGCCAAAAATTCGTTTAACTGCACCACACTCAATACCATCCCCCAAAGGAGTCGATGTCCCGTGAGCATTGATATAGTCAACATCAGAAGGATTTACCTCTGCACGCGCCAAAGCTGCCTTCATGGCGCGAAACCCTCCATCCCCGTTTTCAGCGGGAGAAGTGATGTGATACGCATCGCCAGAAAGGCCGTAACCAATCACTTCGGCATAAATTTTTGCTCCGCGTCTCTTCGCGTGCTCATATTCTTCGAGAATGACTATTCCTGAACCTTCTGCAATCACAAACCCGTCCCGCCCCTCGTCAAAAGGACGTGAAGCCGCCGCTGGATTGTTATTGTAAGAGGTTGATAAAGCACGGCAGGCTGCAAAAGAAGCAAGGCCCAATCGATTTACCGCAGCCTCCGCTCCGCCCGCCACCATAACGTCAGCATCTCCCAATATAATCAAGCGAGCCGCATCGCCAATGGCATGAGAACCAGAAGCACAGGCCGTTACCACCGAGTGGTTGGGGCCTTTGAAACCGTGTTTGATCGACACATGGCCAGAAGCCAAGTTAATGAGCATAGCCGGAATCGCAAAAGGCGATACGCGGCGTGGCCCCTTTTCAGCCAAGACGATAGAGGTTTCATAAATGCTTTGCAGTCCACCTATGCCAGAACCAATCATCACGCCACTGCGTTCTTGATCCTCAACCGTTTCTGGCTTCCAGCCACTGTCTGCCACCGCCTCATCCGCAGCAGCCATCGCGTAAAGGATAAAAGTATCAACTTTTTTCTGCTCCTTGGGAGCAAGAGTCAGGTCAGGGTTAAATCCGTCAGGATTGCCTTCTGATGCGTAAGGAACCATGCCCGCCACTTGTGAAGCCATATCCGCCACGTCAAAGCGTTCAATCCTGCGCAAACCACTTTTTCCGGATGTAATGGCCGCCCAGTTGCGCGCTACCCCAACGCCCAAGGGAGAAACCATACCCATACCTGTAATAACAACACGTCTCATGATGCCCAATTGTACCAAGAAAAAGGGCCGCGCCAAGAGCTTTGGCAGAAACGGCCCCTTTTTTGAGTTGATAAATTACGCAGCTTTGGAGGAAATGAAGTTAACCGCATCGCCAACCGTTTGAATTTTTTCGGCAGCATCGTCAGGAATCTCCACGTTGAATTCTTCCTCAAAGGCCATGACAAGCTCAACCGTATCAAGGGAATCAGCCCCTAGATCATCAATGAAACTTGCGGCTTCGGTCACTTTTTCGGCATCAACACCGAGATGTTCGACCACAATCTTTTTAACGCGTTCAGCAATATCGCTCATTTTTTGTTTCCGTATTGGTTTGACTTAAGTTTTCAGAACGGCTCGAACTTAACCAGCCTTTTTCGCATTTGCAAGAGAGAAAGTGGACAAAGCCACAAGGCTTTCTGAACAAAGACGATAAATAGTTTATGTAATCACCATTCCGCCCATTCTCTTCCTACATAAAGTAACGCAGTGCAAGATAAATATTTCCAATTATAATCGTTAGAATAGTCAACGGGAAACCGTGAGCCAAATATTTCATGAACGAGATATTATGCCCCGCCCGCTGCGCGTAAGAAGCCACCATAACATTGGCACTCGCCCCAATCAAGGTTCCGTTCCCGCCAAGGCACGCACCAAGAACCAGACTCCACCACAAAGGATCAAGCTTGTCTGCTCCCCCGAAAGTATCCGCCATATTTTGGATAATCGGGATCAGAGTTGCTACAAAAGGAATGTTATTGATAAAAGCCGAAAAAAATGTTGAGGCCCATAGAATAACATAGCCCGTCTTTGCAAAATCACCATCAGTTATTTTGGTAATCTGGTCAGCAACAAGGCTAAGAATCCCCGTATTTTCAAGGCTCGCAACAACGATGAACAGGCCCATGAAAAAGAAGATGGTATCCCATTCAACTTCATGGAAGGCTTCGTGAACCTTCTCGTTTTTCTCGGACAGGCGGTGCCCCCACCCATCAAGGAACATCAGCAGACTTGCCCCTGCCAAGGCCACCGTCCCAGTTTCAACATGAAATAGGTTATGCCCAACCGTGAAGCCAAACAAAACCAATGCCAGCACCACAAATGATTTGACTAATAGAGTATGATTTTTCAAGGCTTTGGCTGGTTCGTAACGTAACAAGTGTGCGCGCGCCCTCATAGAGGTCTTGAGACGACGTCCCCAAATCGAATCGAACACAAGTAACAAAACTGCAATATTTACCAAAATAATCGGCCCCATATTCAGTAAGAAATCCATGAAGCTCAAACCAACTGCCGAACCAATCAAGATATTAGGGGGATCACCGATCAGTGTGGCCGTCCCCCCAACGTTCGAGAAAATAATCTGCGAAAGTAAAAAAGGATAGGGGTTCAGCTTTAACTGCTCCGTGAGCAACAAGACAATTGGCACGATCAGCATAACGGTCGTCACGTTATCAAGAAAGGCCGAAAAGACAGCCGTGATAATGTATAAAACAACAAGAAGGCCACGAGGTGAGGCACGAACCATCTTAGCCGAAACAATGGCAACATACTGAAAAATTCCTGTCTGTTTCATGATGCCAACAATGACCATCATGCCAATCAACAGAAATAACGTATTAAAATCGATCGCCTTGATTGCTTCTTCCTGATTCAGGATACCGAGCAAAATTGCGATAGATGCCGCGATCAAGGCAATAACCGCCTGATTCATTTTCTCAGCAATAATTACAGCGTAAACCATCGCCATAATTCCAACCGCCACAAACGAAGCAGGAATACCAAATATCGTCGCGCTGACGACTTCGACTTCATTCATCATTAAGAACACACCCTAACTTAAAATAAGTTTCTAAAGTTACGCCGTCACTTGTTCTGTCACAAGCATTTGCCGGACGATATACCAGCACAGTCTCTCCAAGCAAGAAAATTGTACTTGGTATACCCCTACGCCTGAGGAATCCGGATAAGATCGGCGCCGATGGTATGGA
>CAYZAR010000039.1:0-10264 GCA_964476455.1 uncultured Micavibrio sp. | reverse complement strand
ACGCACAGCCAAGGCGAAAGCAGACAGTGTGATAACAGCCTGAACGGTCTCGTGAAGTCCTCCTTCCCCAAGAATAGATTCCTTCCCTGCCTCGGAAAGTCCTACCTCAATACCCAACTGCCCCACAATCATCAGCAGGGGAATCCACAACCACCAGATTTTAGATAAAACAACAGGTTTCATAAAGGAAAAATAAAACACCTCGCAAAACTTAACAAGAGTACTTCATGCAAACAGTCAGTCTTCTTTAAGAATGGTGAGATGATTTCGGCTTTGATGGGGACGAAAAATGCACCCGCCAATTGTTGCCCCCCTAAATTCTGGGTCCGACAAAAACCGATGAACGAGAGCCTCAATATCTTGAAGGCGTGGAGGGTATGTTTTTTTTCCCCCTATCTCTAAAATCAGCCTTTTGAAAATGCGCAAAACAACTTCTTCAGAAAGCGTCTTCAATCCGCTCATAGACATTACGATGCGTTTCGCATCTTTCTCGATCAGATTATTTTTATATTCCGTTTCAGAGACTTGCTCAGCAAATTTTACAATTCTGTCGAAGCGACGTATGGCAGAGAGAATCCTCGGAACCGTCAATCCCTCTTGCTCTAAAACTTCCCTTGCCCCTCGCAACCTACCCCTTACGAAACGTTGCGAAACGTTACTCTGGTCCTCAATCCACTTGATTTTCCTTTCTAAGCAGGTTGCAATCAAGCGATGGTGGGTCACGCGAAGCAAAGGGCGAACGAGCGTGAGTCCTTCTTCCTCAAACTCTTGGCACAAAGACATACCCGTCAATCCATCAATCCCGCTTCCTTTAGCAAGACGGTAGAAAAAAGTTTCCATCTGGTCATCCGCATGGTGCGCCAAAAATAAATACCGAATGTTTTTAGAGCGGCAAAATTCACCCATCAACCGATAGCGGGCCGCCCGCGCTAATTCCTGAATTCTGGAATGCGGTTTTTCACCTTCCCAGCACAGCGTCACATGAGGAACCCCCCAGCCGGATAAAATACCGCCGACTTGAGTCGCCTCCGTTGAAGATTCAGAACGAAGCCCATGATCGACCGTCAAGGCATAAAGAGGAACAGAATATGCCTCCCCCCATTCCTTGAGAAGAGATGCCAAAGCCATGCTGTCCCCGCCCCCAGAAACCCCCACAGCAACCGTTTCACCGCTCCCCGCCAAAAACGGGAGAGCCTCCGTCACATAAGCCGAAAATTCTTCGAAAGTCAGAGGAGAATCAGCGAGCGCAGCCAAGACGGGTCATCTCTTGATCTGCTCGGCGCAAAGCCGTTGTCTGTCCCGAAGGGAACTCCTTTTTGAGTTGCTGCAACGTCACGCAAGCTTCCTTGGTTTTCCCAAGCCCGCCCAGAGACATCCCCATTTTAAGGAGACTATCCGCCACTTTGGGGCCTTTAGGATACTTCTTGTAGCTCTCAGCAAAAATCCGTGCCGCTTTATCATACTGGCCTTGCGCATAATGGCATTCAGCCAGCCAATAAGTCGCATTGGCCGCAAGCGGATGCACAGGATAGGCTTTCAAAAACCCCTCAAAGTCTTTTTGAGCTTTAACGTAGCCCCCGTTCTTAAGTTGAGAAAACGCCCCTTCATACAGACTTGCCGGATCGCCTTCCCCCGCCAGAGGAGGAACCGAAGCCCCACCCGGAGCCTCCCGCAAAGAACCCAGCGGTTTTTGAGTTGGCGAATCAGCCGGAGCCGGCGCATTCGGATCTGCTGTCACCGGAAGCGTCGCACCAGAAGGAGGAATGTCCTCATTCAAAGTTTGTGGCGCAGGAGCAACCGCCCCGCCCATATCCTCAGGAGCCAACGTCCCCGATTGAACATTGCCGCCAGTAGTCGGTGACGTTAAAGGCGCAGATGCCGGAGAATCGGAGGCAGCACCAGCCCCCCCACCTATCCGTTTCTCCAAATCACTCAAACGCAACTCGCTATCAGCTTGGGCTTTGTCCAGTTTTTCACGAAGCTGAGAAAGATCAAAATTTTGTTGTTCAATTTTTCCGGTCAAATCCCGAATCTGTTTCTCAAGACCAGACAAGCGAACCTCAAGATCGGCCTGATAACTTGAGCCTCCCGCTAGCTCCGCTGGAGGGGTAGTCGGCATGTCACCCTTATAAACCGCCCGATTGAGGGTATCAATATCCCGCTCAATCCGCGAAAGACGAGCCGCATCATCGGCAGATTGCGCCAGCGCAGGCCAAGAGACCATGAGACTACAGGCCGCAACGGCGGCCTGTAGGGAAAAGTATAAAGGATGGCGGGCGCGGCAGAACCAAGTGGAACGAGCCATAGTGACGACATCCTTTCCTATTTCTTAGTTAACAACTGTCACGCCACGACGGTTTTGAGACCACGCTGCCGCACTGTTTTCAGGAACAGCAGGACGTTCTTTACCGTAGCTGATGGTATTGATACGTGCGGCATCAACGCCTTGCGACAACAAATAGCTACGAACCGAGGAAGCGCGGCGTTCACCCAAAGCCAAGTTGTATTCACGAGTCCCGCGTTCATCCGCATGACCTTCAATGGTCACGTTTACAGCCGGATACTGCTTCAGCCACGTAACTTGACGGTCAAGCGTTGCCCGTGCTTCATCAGAAATATCGGATTGGTCATAGGCGAAGAACACGCGGTCACCAACATTGACAACCAAGTCTTGCTGAGTCCCGGGAACAACTCCATTGATCGGAGCCGCGCCACCCATGCCATCACCGGCCACGCCACCCGCGCCACCAACACCTGCAACATCAGGGCCGCCAGCGGCATCTTCATCGGAAGAACAAGCAGAAAGAGAGATCAGAGCGACTGACAACAGTAGCAAATTACGAAAAACCATAATGGACTCCTTAGGTCATTTAGTGTGGTGTGGGCCTTGAACAGGGATCAGTGAAACTCGAAACACACGAAGGATGGAAAACAACCGCCGATGCGCAGAGAACTATGTCTTTCTAAATAACGGCTTGTGGCTAGCGGCGCAAGGGGGAGGGAACATTTTTTTGTAATTTTTTATCACGCAGCCGTCAACATTCTGTCTAATAACAAAAGTGCCTTAAAAATCACGGCTCTGCAAGTTGCGCAGCAATAACTGAGCATCAGCCCGATCACGAGGATCTGGAACCGCCCTGATATAGTCCTCAAGAATAGAAATAGCCTCTTGGAGACGACCTGTCCGCGCATAAAGAACCCCGCTATCCAGCCACAAGCGAATATCTTCGGGCGCAAATAACCGCATCGTTTCCACAATTTGCAGAGCCTCTTCATAGGATTCCTGCTCAATCAGCCGCAATTTAATATTGTTTTGCATCCGCAAGAGAATTTCTCGATTGCTAGCCGGAGCATAATGATGGAGAGCAAGTTCCGCGTGAGGTCCCGCCACTTGCTTCAGCAAGGCCCGCAAGTCTTGCGCCTGCAAGATACGAAACTGGTGGAAAGGATCACATAAAACCCGCTCTCCTCCTTTCTGCAATCTGAGGATAAAATGGCCGGGGAAGTTAAGCCCCTGAACATCCCATCCTTGAGCCCTTCCCGCTTCAATGCTGAGCAAGCACAGTACAACAGGCAATCCCTTGCGCCGTTCAATCACACTTATCAGATCGGCATTGCTAAGATCATCATAATGATCGACATCTCCCTCATAACCGCATTGATCGGAAAGAATATGTTTGAGCGCGGCGAGTCGGGTTTCAAGATTTTCTTCAGCCCCAGCTTCGATCAATGCCGCATAGCGCGTCCCCACATCATGACT
The DNA here is from genome assembly GCA_964476455.1 of uncultured Micavibrio sp. Classification (GTDB taxonomy): domain Bacteria; phylum Pseudomonadota; class Alphaproteobacteria; order Micavibrionales; family Micavibrionaceae; genus UBA1573. Next base: position 6,504 of record CAYZAR010000039.1, on the reverse strand, counting down.
CAACTTGGCAATATGGTGACGATACCGGTCAAGATCACGGCCCAAATGCGCCAAACCGGAAAGAAGCAAAGCCGTCTCCGTCAAAGAAACGTCTGCATCAGGTAAAGCTCCCACCCGTCTTAGCTCCTCGCGCAGGTCGTCCATGCCTCGCTCCTTTTATTTACGCTCTGGCCTCACGGAGGCAAAACTTCCGATTCAATTCCAGCAGGTCCCCCTGTAATTGGGGTTGGAGTCGGCGAAGAAGACAAAGGCACCTCACTGACTGGAGCAAGTGGAGCCGCAGAAACCGTTGCGCTGTTCGTTGCCGAAGTTGCGGCAGATGTAGAAAGAGTTGGTTCCCCTGCGAGCTTCACGTAACTAATGACTTCTTTGACACCTCTAATCTTGCGGGCAATGCGAATGACCGTATCCAGTTCTCGCTGATTTTGGGCAACCCCCATGAGATAAACCGAGCCTTGTACTGTTTCGATAGAATAGTTGACAGATTGAACATATTTCTCAAACGTCAAACGCGTGCGGAGCTGGCCAGAAATCCAAGCATCTGTCGTATAAGAGCGAAAATTATCGGGGTTCCCCACGCGAATTTCATTGATAACCTGTTTAACCCCTTTTGGCTGCCACGCAAGACGAATGGCTTCAACACGATCTTCAGGGTTTTGAACAACCCCCGTCAATAAAACCCGCCCTTGGTTGACGTTGAGATTCAATTTTCTGAACATCTCCACGCTGCGCTTAAACCACAAGTCACTAATTTTAAGACGAATAGCTTCATCGGTCAGAGATGTTTGTAATCCACCTTCTTTGGTTGCCGCCATGCCCACAGCAGCCCCCACCCCCGTTGCCAGCCCCACACATCCCGACAGCAAAAAGGGCGAGGACAAAAGAACCGCAGCCAATATTACTTTTTTCATGAGAGCCTCTCGTATCCATCATCCGAACGAATCATTCGCCCCATTATGTAGGGGCTTCCCAAGCATTGTCCAGATGGCGAATACACAAACCAGACACAGCAACCACATCAAACCGCAAAGAAGACATCTCTTTCCTTTGCCGCGCCAGAAAATGCCCTGCCGCCGCCTCAATCCTCCGCCGCATGAGGGGAGTCACCGCAAAAACGGCTTCCTCAATGCTTCGTCGCTGTTTGACTTCGACAAAAACAATCCAGCTCTTTCGAGCCACAATCAAATCAATTTCACCAACAGGGGTTTTGTACCTCCACGCCAAAATCCGGTATCCCTTGAGAAAGAAATACAAAGTTGCATACAACTCAGCCCAAAGTCCCCGTTCATAGTTTGAAGATTTCAGAATCATTCCTCATCTCGCAATTCGAGAGCGCGGCTATACACCTGATTTTTAGGAACCCCCAGCAAAGCAGACACTTTCGCCGCCGCATCTTTCAAAGAAAGCGTTTTCATTTCGGCTTTCAGCATCTCGTCCAAATCGCCCATTTGAGAAACAGCTTCGCTGCGCCCAATAACCAAGACTATTTCACCCTTAGGTGGCCCGTCTTGCTCCAGACGATTACAAATTTCCTCGACTTGACCGCTCCAGACCTCTTCAAATTTTTTGGTCAATTCTCGCACAATAACCATAGGCCGATTTCCCAGTATTGCCAGAATATCTCTCGTGCTTTCTTCAAGCCGCGGAGCTGTTTCAAAAAAAATCAAAGAAGCCTCGGCATTTTTCCACTTGGCCAAAATCTCTTGGCGTGCTTTGGTTTTAGGCGGCAAAAATCCACCAAAAACAAACGCATCACTGGGAAGCCCCGAAAGTTGCAACGCCATCAAAGGCGCATTGGCCCCGGGCAGACTGGTTACATACAGCCCCCTTGCCATAGCGTCTCGTACCAATTTGTACCCGGGATCGGAAATGAGGGGCATTCCCGCATCAGAAATAAGAGCTATGCAGGCCCCCGCCTCTATTTTTTCCAGAATCATTGGCCTTTGGTAGTCTGCGTTATGGTCATGATAGGGACACAAAGGAACTTTCAGCCCATACGCAGCCATCAACTTCGCGCTCACCCGCGTATCTTCGCACGCAATCAAATCTACCGATGCCAAAACCTCCAAGGCTCGCAGCGTTATGTCTTTCAAGTTTCCAATCGGCGTCGCCACCAAATAAAGCCCAGATTTTAGCGGCTTTTTTTCGCCCTGTGCGTTTTTTACAAAAGCCTCTGGCACGGCGTTCTCATTTTGTGTAGGTTTTTCCATCATCATTTAAGTATTAGGAGACCCGCTCATGTGGCGCAATCAGGTTTGTGGAGCTTTCCCCTCTTTTCGGCCTCTTTTTATTGTCGGCTTGCTTCTCCTTTCGGGATGCTCGGTGTCTTCTTCACCTTGGACGCCGTCCAATTCTGCAACACCTGCCACAGCCTCTCAACCACAAGCAGCGGTATCGCCCCTTCCCGCTACCCCATCGAAAGTAGCCCTGCTTCTTCCTCTCACGGGCAAAGGAGCCGAAACAGGACAAGCCATGCTGAATGCTGCCCAGCTTGCCATGTTTGACCTCGGAGGCAATAGCTTTGAACTCCTGCCCAAAGATACAAGCCAAGGAGCAGAGATTGCCGCAAATGAAGCCCTCACCGAAGGGGCGGGACTGATCCTCGGCCCTGTCTTCGGACCCGATGCCAAAACCATTGCCCCCTTAGCGCGAGCCCGTGGCATTAACATTCTGCCCTTTTCAACCGACACCAGCGCAGCTGGCGGCAATAGCTTCCTTATGGGGTTTGTTCCCCAAACCCAAGTTGAACAGATTATTGATTTCACTCTTGGCCAAGGAATGAAACGGATTGCCCTGATTGCAGCTCAAGACGCCTATGGCGACGCGGTCACTGCCACTTATCAATCCAGCTTGGCTCGTCACGGCGTACCCTCGGTCGGTGTTCTTCGTTTTGCAGCGGGCGTGGCCCCCAGCGATTCTCAAATTCTTGATTTGAGCAAGCGTCCAGCCGCGCTCCCTTCCGGCATGAGTTATAACGCAATGAATTCTGTTCCGTTTGACGCCGTCTTGATTGCAACGTCTGGACCACAAGCCGAAAGAATTTCAAATCAACTGACCACCATAGGACTACCTCCCTCTTCTGTACGCCGATTGGGAACAGGTTTGTGGGACCAAGCTGAAACAGCGCGGTCTCCATCTTTACAAGGAGCATGGTATGCGGCATCTTCCCCTCGCCTTCGTCAGAAATTCGAAAAACGCTATCTTGAAACTTATGGACAGCCTGCCCCCCGCCTCGCCTCTTTGGCCTATGACGCAACGGCACTCGCCGTCGTTCTCGCCAAAGCCAGACGCGGATATGGAAGCGAAAGCTTGACCAGCCCCAATGGGTTCTCGGGGATTGACGGAATTTTTCGCTTCCGCACAGATGGGCTTGCGCAGCGCGGACTTGCCATTCTTGAAATTAGAAACAATATGGCCGTAGTTGTTCGCGATGCCCCGTCTAGCTTTCTTTCTAAAGGAGAATAGGATTCTTCTTGCCCCTACGCCGCCAGAAGACTAAAACCTCTTCTCCTGATTTTTTTACCTTTTAGTTACCCGTGAGGGATTGCCGATGATGTCTTCTACTTTCTCTCCCCGCCTTGTCGAAGATACCCAAGAGAATGACGAACTGGAGTCGCACAAAATTGCGGCTGGCGGTCGCCCGCGCAGCGAACACGTGCACCAATCTATTCTTGATGCCACAAACAAGCTTCTTCTTCATTCTCCGGTACGCGATATTTCGATTGAGGCCATTGCCAAAAAAGCTGGCGTTGGCAAGACAACCATCTATCGCCGCTGGCCAAACAAAATAGCGATTATCCTTGATGCGATTTCTGGGCCAATGGGGGTTATCCCTGCCCCAGTCAGCGGAGGAAACGCTAAAGATCTTTTGGTTCGCCAACTTGAACGCTTTACTAGGTTGACCAGAGGCCGCGGTGGAAAAGTGATCGCCGAAGTTATGGCCGAGGCTCAGGGCGCACCAGAGATGACTACCCTGTTCTTCCAGAACTTCATGGTTCAGCACGAAGAAATTCTGGCCAGCATTATCGAACAAGGAAAATCTTCTAGAGACTTCAGGGAAGGCCTTGATACAGCCTTGGCCGTTGACATGATTTATGGGGCGATTTTTTACCGTTTAATGAGTGTCTCAGACCCGCTCGACCAAAATTTTTCTGATTCTCTCATCATGGAAGTTTTGCGAATCCTGAAATGAGCGAACGTCAAGAAGACAGAGATAACAAAAGCGTTCCCGAGTGCGGACTCTATATTGTCATGCCGGATGCCAGAACACCGGAAGAGTTTGACCGCCTTGCCTTTCAGCTTCGGCAGGCTATTCTAGCGGCCAATAAATTTTCAGTGTATTCTATCAACCGCCATGTTGTTGAATATCGCCCATTTGAAGGCGAGAGCAATAAAACCACCAAAGCTTTACTGTACAAAGACATCGCCTATCACGGAGGGTTTGTTTTTCTGATTTTTGATGACATTCAGCTCGCCCGTGATGTGGATGCAGATGGCGTTCTTTGTTCCTCTATCGAACATGCCTCACAGGCCCGTTCTTTGCTTAACGAAGATAAGCTGATTGGCCTTCATTGTTCAACGCAGACTGCCGCACAATCTGCGCTTGCCCTTGAACTTGACTTTGTCAGTTTCTTCGCCGCCAAAGGTGGGGATTCCCCCCTCAATCTTCTGAACTGGTGGGCCAACATGAGCGAAACTCCTGCCGCAATTGAAGATCGGTTCGATCAGGAAAACTGCGAAGCCTTTGTTCGCGCCGGCGCAACATTCATTCAGGCCGACCACCACATCTGGTCTCACCCATCGGGAAATGTCATGCAAGGCGTGGTAAATATGCTTGATGCTTTTGAACGTTATCGCCCTCTGCCTATATCCAAGGTTTTTTCCAACTAATTTTTTGCCTGAGACAATATAGGCAGAAAAGGAGGAGGGAAAATCCCCGAGGCTTCGTATTGATTGATAATAGCCCCAACTTCTCCTGATACCTCAAGCGATTGAACAGTTGAATCAATCATGTTTTTCAAATCGCTTTCCCCCCGCTTCATAGCAAAAACATTGGCAAACAAACGGACAGGATTTCCTCGGCCAATTTCTTTAATTTTCTTCTTAGACCCTGCGTTGAATCTTTCGGCTCCGTCAATATTGGTCAGCACAACATCTGCTTTTTTCGTTATCACACTCAAAAACATTTGAGGTGAATCAAAAAGAGAAAGCTCAATAGCATCAGGAAAAACTTGTTTTCGTATCGCCTGAGATACATCATTTTCATTGACCGCAACGATTATATCCGGCGCGTTGATTCGATCTAGTTTTCCGCTAAACCGCAGATCATCGTCCCGCGCATAGGCAAAGACTCCATTGAAATAAAGAGGTTCACTCAAGAGACCAATTTTAGCTCGCTGTCCCGACTGCCACACAGCCGAACACATCATATCATAACGATTGGATTCCAAACCCGCATAGAAGTTCCCCCAATCTACTTCTTCAGCCCATTCGATTTTAATATCTAACTCTCTACCGATGGCTGAAACATAATCATAAATTAGCCCCGAAAACTTTCCTGAATTAGGATCTTTCAGTAAATACGGAGGCCAGACAACGTAAGCACAGCGCAAAGTTCCTGTGCGCATAATACGTTCATAAGCTGTTTCTTTCTCCTCTGCCGCATAAGAAGAAAAACTTCCGACCATCACCAACAACAACATCCCGACAACCAGCACAGTGTTTTTCACTAGAATCTACCTTCTTTTGTTTGTTTTTTCTAACTTCCCCAAGATGGTATTTTTTATGAAAAGATGCTGTCAATTAAATCTATTTTTAGTACACTTTTTATGTACTATTAGCCAAAAAGGAACATAAAATGATTACCATTCCCCAAATTAAAGCGGCCCGAGGACTGCTGGGCTGGAGTCAAAAAGACCTCGCTGCGGCAAGCAGTGTTTCTTTGCGTGCCGTTGCCAAGATCGAACTGGAACAGGTTACCCCTCGCAAAGAAACCCTTCTGGCCATCAAGTTCGCTTTTGAAAAAGAAGGAGTCGTTTTCCTAGGTTTCCATGGACTCGAAAAACGTGACGAAAAACTCGAGCTGAAGACGTTCACTGGAAAAGAAGGGCTTCAGAAAATTCAGGCCGACATTTTGCGCACTCTGCCAAAGGGAGGAGAAGTTTTACTCGCCAATGTTGACAATAAGAAACATTGGTTCCGCGATGGTGAATCTATCAAGCAGATTAAGAGATGGGTAGAAGAACGCGAGAAACAAGGAATTATCACGCGTTGCCTTGTCTGTGAAAATGAAAATTTTTTTCTTCAGAGACAGGAACTATATCGCATTGTTCCTCAAGAGTTATTCTCTCAGGTTCCCTACTATATCTATGGGGACAAAACCGTTTTCATGCTTCTGGCACAGTTACCCATTCGGTCTGTCTTGATAGAGAATGCCTTGCTGACAGAAGCCTTTCGCAACCAGTTTGAGTATAGCTGGAAGATTGGGAAGAAACTCTCCTCCTC
>CAYZAR010000038.1:0-10277 GCA_964476455.1 uncultured Micavibrio sp. | reverse complement strand
AGGTGGGGTTTCTTCTGCCGGTCCGAGATCAGCTTCGGTCTCTAGGGCAGGACCCACGGTCTCCGGATTCTCTCTCTCTTGAGTAACCGCAAAATCGTAAGGATCTTCATCACTTGCCCACGGAGCGGCACAGACTAATTTCCCGTTCTCTAGATCTCTCTGATATTGTTCTTGGCCGTAAATGCCGTATTGCTCAATGCAGTAGCTATATTCTTCAGCCTCTAAATAGGCATCGCATACTTTTTCGTATCCATCGTCATAGCCATACGAGTCATATGTGCCGCTGCTGTATGAGTGGTCACCTGTTTCTGCGGCATACTCGGCAAGGTCTTCTTTGCTCAGGCAAGCAGCATTGGTGAAGCGGGGGTCTTTTTTTACCAAATTATCCCCCGTCCCTATGAAGAAAGCCCCTGATCCAAAAGCCTCATTGAAAACAACATCTGCGAGAGACCGCTGAGGCTTCGAATCTTTTCCTTGGGGAGACTGGATGCAAACACCAGCCGCATTGGCCCGAAACGCGGCGAGGCGAAGGTCTTTTTTTCTAGCATCTTGCTGTGCGGTAGGGTGAACCAATCTATAGAACCTCTCTCAGTTGAATACTTAATAATTTTACAGAAAAAAATTAAAACCAAGTTAAAGAGAAGGGGGACGCTGAAATAGCTTGGTTGTGGGCTTTATTCTTGATGGGTTTTCGTGTTATACAGCATGAGTTCTGCGCAAGGCAGGCTTAGTGAATCCAACCTACGGAGCTTTTCTCATGAATATTCACGAATATCAGGCCAAGGAACTTTTGGCGAAATATGGCGTTGCCGTTCCTAAAGGCATTGCAGCCCTATCGGTTGCCGAAGCGGTTGCCGCCGCTGGTCAATTGGCCGGTCCTTTATATGTTGTTAAGGCTCAAATTCATGCAGGTGGGCGCGGTGCAGGAAGATTCAAAAACAATCCTGAAGGTAAGGGGGGGGTTCGTCTTTGCAAGTCGGCAGATGAAGTAAAGGCTGCGGCTGAAGCGATGCTGGGCCAAATCTTGGTGACCAAGCAAACTGGTCCAGAAGGCAAAGAAGTTCAACGCCTTTATGTTACCGACGGGGTGGACATTAAAAAAGAATACTACTGTTCGGTGGTTCTGGACCGCGCCACGTCTCGCGTGACTTTCATGGTTTCGACTGAAGGCGGTATGGATATTGAAGAAGTTGCCGAGAAACACCCCGAAAAAATCTTTCGTGCCGCGATTGATCCAGCAACGGGAATGTTTCCTTTTTATGCTCGCAAACTGGCTTATGGGCTAGGCCTTGAAGGCGATGCCAATAAATCAGCTATCAAGTTTTTCATGGCTCTTTATAAAGCGTTCATTGAGCTGGATTGTTCGATTGTTGAAATCAACCCGCTGATTGTGACCGACAAAAACGAAGTAGTGGCCCTTGATGCCAAGATGAACTTTGACGACAATGCTTTGTTTCGTCAGAAAGCCGTTTCCGATATGCGCGACGAATCCGAAGAGGATGAGAATGAACGCGAAGCTAAAAACTGGGAGCTTTCTTATGTTCGTATGGATGGAAATATTGGCTGCATGGTTAATGGGGCGGGGCTGGCTATGGCCACGATGGATATTATCAAACATTACGGGATGGAACCGGCAAACTTTCTGGATGTGGGCGGCGGCGCGACAACCGAACGCGTGACGGCAGCCTTCAAAATCATTCTTTCTGATCCCAAAGTGAAGGGCGTTCTGGTCAATATCTTCGGCGGGATTATGAAGTGCGATATTATTGCGAACGGGATTATTGCGGCGGCCAAAGAGGTCTCTCTTTCGGTTCCGCTCGTGGTTCGTTTGGAAGGAACCAATGTTCAATTGGGGAAAGACATTCTGAACAACTCGGGTTTGCCGATTATCGCGGCAGATAACCTTGACGATGCGGCGCGTAAAATTGTTGATGCCACTCAGAAAGCATTGAAAGCGGCATAAGTTTCTACTCTAACCCTCTCCCCTTGTGGGAGAGGGTGGGGTGAGGGGGGATCAAGCTATCTTCCAGCGCAGGTTAGAAAAAAAGTAAGGGTTTAACCACAGAGGACACAGAGAACACGGAGAGAATGAAGAATATTTGTAACATAGTTGTTTCAAATTTTATTCTTATAATCATAGGGTTATGGGTTGTGTTTTCACTGTTGTATCCTGAACAAATTCCAACATTTACTTTTACCGCCATTACAGCAGGTTTTGCCTATCAAGCCTATAAATATACCAAAGAAAAATTCCGTCTCGACTTGTATGAGAAGAGAATGGTGTTGTATGAAGCTTTGCATTTAGAATTGTCAAATTACGGACACACATCTCTTGGTGACCCTCAATCTACGTCAGGTGTAAGGTACCATAAATTTAAGTTGTTGTATGGTGATGAAATTGCGGAGCTTATTAAGAGTGCGGATAAAGACCTTGTTGATATCAAAAATTATCATGGGGATATAGAGGAACAACAAAGAGTAAGGGCGGCGTCAAATAGAACTGAAGAAAGGGCCCGAGATTTATCTAAAATTTTTGCACCCTACCTCTACTTCGGCGATTATAAATCCAATATGGAGAACGAGAATAATCTCTGTGAACTTTGTGTTCTCTGTGGTGAAAAATTCAAAAATTTGTTAAGTTTCAAAAGTCAGAAAGGACAAACTTAAATGTCAGTACTTGTGAATAAAAATACCAAAGTCATCTGCCAAGGATTTACCGGTGCGCAGGGGACATTCCACTCGGAGCAGGCTATTGCCTATGGCACAAACATGGTGGGCGGCGTGACTCCTGGCAAGGGCGGGACGAAACACTTGGACCTTCCGGTGTTTGATACGGTTTTGGATGCTAAAAATAAGACGGGCTGCAACGCTTCGGTTATTTATGTGCCTCCGGCTTTCGCTGCTGACGCAATTTTAGAAGCGATTGATGCCGAAATTGAACTCGCGGTGTGTATTACCGAAGGGATTCCCGTGCTCGACATGGTCAAGGTCAAACGGGCTTTGATGGGATCAAAAACCCGCTTGATTGGCCCTAACTGCCCGGGCGTGATTACTCCTGGTGAATGCAAAATCGGGATTATGCCAGGTCACATTCATAAGCGCGGGAAAGTTGGGATTGTCTCACGCTCTGGGACGTTGACCTATGAGGCTGTTCACCAAACCACAGCCGCAGGTCTTGGCCAGTCAACCTGTATCGGGATTGGCGGTGACCCTGTTAATGGCACGAACTTTATTGATGCTTTGTCCTTGTTCTTGAATGACGAAGAAACCGAAGCCATTATCATGATCGGTGAGATCGGGGGGTCTGCCGAGGTCGATGGTGTCGAGTTCTATAAAAAATCCGCAAAGAAAAAACCTATTGCTGGATTTATTGCAGGAGCAACGGCTCCGAAAGGCAAACGGATGGGTCACGCTGGGGCGATTATCTCTGGCGGGTATGATACGGCCGAGGTTAAAATTGCCGCTATGAAAGCCGCCTGATTTGTTGTGGCTGAAACTCCTGCACATCTTGGACAGGCTGTTCTAAAAGCGATTGCAGCTTAAAAACTCTCTTATTCTCTTTTTCCTCCCTCTTCCTCTTCTACAGGAAGGGGGAGGAGGGTTTTTTACTCACTGGCCGTTTTCTTACTCGATGGCTTCTTGGTGGTGGTCGCTGTTTTTTTGGCTGCTGGTTTTTTTGCCGCAGGTTTTTTAACGGCGGGCTTCTTGGCAGCAGGTTCTTTTTTAGTTGTTTTTGCTGCCGCTGTCTTTTTGGCCGGAGCTGCCTTACGGACAAAAGCCTTCTTCTCACCCATCTGGGCGCAAAGCTCAACGGCGCGGTTCATGCCGATGGTGAGAACATCTTCATCTTTCGGAATGGATTTGAACTTGCTTTGGTATTTGATGAATGGTCCAAAGCGGCCAATGCCAGCCTCGATTTTCTCGCCGGTTTCAGGATGAAGTCCGACAAGGCGGGGCAGCTCCAAAAGCTTGAGCGCGGCTTCAAGAGTGACTTGATTCATATCCATGCCGCGAGGAACTCCCTGTCTTTTGGGTTTGTCCTTGCTTTCTTCTGGTGGGTCAATTTGAACATAGGGGCCATAAGGGCCCTTACGCAGAGAAACACTTCGCCCACTTTCTGGGTCTGTGCCAAGAATTTTGGGGCCGTTTTCCATTCCGGCTCCGGCGTTGGCCTCATCTACCGCTTCACTGCTTTGAACAACCAAGGGGCGGGTATGACGACAATCGGGATAATTTGAACAGCCAATGAAGGCGCCGAATTTCCCAACCTTGAGAGAGAGCCGTCCGTTTTCGCAAGATGGACATTTGCGCGGGTCTGGATTTTCTGCTGATACGGGGAAAAAATGGGGACCAAGTTCTTCATCAAGCGCATCAAGAACCAAGGTGATGGTGAGATCTTTTGTTCCATCAACGGCGGCTTTGAACCCTGCCCAGAATTGCCGCAAAGCCTCTTTCCAGAGAACTTGGCCGGAAGAAATCGCATCCAACTCATCTTCCAGATTGGCTGTGAATGCGTAGTCTACATATTTCTCAAAGAATCGTTTGAGAAAAGTGGTTACCAAGCGGCCACGGTCTTCTGGCACAAAGCGGCGTTTATCCAGAACAACATAATCGCGGTCCTGCAGAACCTGCATGATTGAAGCGTAGGTGGAGGGGCGACCAATTCCCATTTCTTCCAATTTCTTAACCAAGGAAGCTTCGGAATAGCGGGGAGGGGGTTGGGTAAAATGTTGTTCAGGGGTAATGTCGTTGGTACGCAAACCCATACCGTTATCAAGGTGTGGGAGGCGGCGGTTTTCTTCGGCCTCGTCCCCTTCTACTGGATCGTCGTTGTCTTCTTGATAGAGAGTCAAAAATCCATCAAAAGCGATGGTTGATCCCGTAGCACGCAAGACAACATCGTCTGTTCCATCGGAAATATCGGCTGTGACCTGATCCATAATGGCGTTCTCCATTTGAGAGGCCATAGTCCGTTTCCAGATAAGCTCATAGAGCGCAGCTTGCCGATCATCCAGAAACCGTGCCATATCTTTAGGCGTGCGCGAAAGAGAAGTGGGGCGAATAGCCTCGTGCGCTTCTTGCGCGTTTTTGGCCTTGCTTTTGTAGATGCGCGGAGAATCGGGTAGGTACTTGGTTCCGTAGTCGGCTTGAATCTGCTGACGGCACTGGGTAATTGCATCACTCGAAAGTGTTATCCCGTCCGTACGCATATAGGTAATCAAACCTACTGTTTCTCCACCTATGTCTACCCCTTCGTAAAGTTGCTGGGCGAGGCGCATGGTCTGGCTGGCTGATAGGCGCAGTTTGCGCGAGGCTTCCATTTGGAGGCTGGAAGTAATGAAAGGAGGATAAGGGTTTCGGCGGACTTGTTTCTTTTCAACCTTTTGGACAGCAAGCGATTTATTTTCAATCCGGCGGACGGCAGCCATCGCCATTTCTTCATTCCGAATATCCATTTTGTCCAGCCTATTACCGGCCAGATGAGTGAGACGTGCGATAAAGGTTGCTCCTTCTGGAGTTTGCAAACGGGTATGAATGGACCAGTATTCTTCCGAGCGGAAAGCTTCAATTTCGGCTTCCCGTTCGCAGATGAGGCGCAAGGCAACAGATTGAACCCGCCCTGCCGATTTGGATCCGGGCAGTTTACGCCACAAAACCGGAGAAAGTGTAAATCCCACCAGAAAATCAAGAGCGCGGCGTGCCAGATAGGCTTCGACCAACGGCATATCAATGCGGCGCGGGTGTTCAAATGCGGCCTTGATGGCAGTCTTTGTAATTTCGTTGAAGGTGACTCGATGAATGGTCTTATTTTTGAGAAGATTTTTTTCCTCGAGAATTTGTTGCACATGCCATGAAATGGCTTCCCCTTCACGGTCAGGGTCAGTGCAAAGATAAATGGTGTCGGCATTTTTAACAGCAGAAGAAATATCCTTGAGCGTTTTTGATGCGCGGTCTGAAAGTTCCCATGTCATTTCAAAGTCTTCGTCTGGGCGAACGGCTCCGTCTTTGGCGAGCAGATCGCGAACATGACCGAAAGAGGCAAGAACTTCATAGTCCTTTCCAAGATATTTGTTGATGGTCTTGGCTTTCGCCGGAGATTCAACGATGACGAGATTCGTGGGAGGCATTTTTTATCTTTCCTATGCAGCTTGCAGCAAACAAACCCGATTCCCGGGCAGACGTTGGACCAATCCGTTTAATTCCATCTCTAACAAAGTTCCTTGTACGACCGAACTGGTCAAATGACAGGTTCGGATAATTTCATCAATAGCAATCGGCGAGACTGAGACCTCGCGCAAAATGAGATCGTGGGCCGCTTCTTCGTCAAAATACTCTTCTGTACTTGACTCAAACAGGGTGTTTCGGGAGGGGACTTGCGTTTGGTGACAAGGTCTCGAAAAAGAGGAAATATGCTCAATAATGTCTTCGGCACAGCGGATGAGGGCTGCCCCATCACGGATGAGGGCGTTTGATCCTTCTGAGCGGGGGTCTGCAGGAAAGCCCGGGACGGCCATAACATCGCGGCCTTGTTCTCCGGCGGTGCGGGCGGTGATAAGTGAGCCAGATTTCAAATTGGCTTCTACAACGACAATGCCAAGAGAAAGACCAGAGATAATTCGGTTACGCTTGGGGAAATGCTGAGCAATGGGTTGCATACCAAGGGCGCATTCCGAAACCACGGCCCCCGCTTTGACGATTTGGGTGTAAAGCGTTTCATTTTCGCGGGGGTAAATTACATCTACTCCGCCAGCCACCACGGCTACGGTTCCTTGTGCAAGAGCACCTTCGTGGGCGGCGGTATCAATGCCTCTGGCTAGTCCAGACGTCACGACATAACCGCTTTCGCCGAGGTCTTTTGCCAATTTCCACGCGAATTTTCGGCCATTGAGTGAGGCGTTTCGTGATCCAACAACGCCAATTGATTTTTGTTGCAGAACTTCGATCTTGCCAAGGACCGACAAGACGGGCGGGGCATCTTCAATCGCAGCGAGAGAAAGTGGATAGGTTTCATCGCAGGCAAAAATCATCTGCCCTCCGAGAGAATGCAGCTTTGCAAGTTCTTGCGCGGCGGAGTCTACGGAAGGGAGTTTAATCGGCTTATTGCGGGAAAGGTTGGGTAAAGCTTCGAGAGCTTTGCTTGCGGTTTTGTATTTGGCAATTAAGCGGTGAAACGTGATCGGGCCGATGGTTTCGGTTCGGGCAAGACGAAGCCATGCAAGTCTTTCTCCCTGATCTATCATGCTTGTTCTTTCTTTTTTTGACCGATTTTTGGTTCTTCCCCACGGCGGAGGCGCCCAATATTACTGCGGTGTTTGACGATGATGAGCATCGCTGTCAAAGCGCAGAAAATAGGAAGATTTTGGTCCTTTCCAAGAAAAAAGGCAAAAGTGGGAGAGAAGGAGACGGCAACCAAAGCGGCGAGAGATGAAATACGTGACAAGGTGGCTGTCGCAAGCCAAGTGGCAAGTGCGGCTAATCCAACAGGCCATGAAAGGACAAGTAAGACTCCAAGAGCCGTGGCTACTCCCTTCCCGCCTTTGAATTTAAGCCAAAGGGGAAACATATGACCGAGCAGAGCGCAGAATCCTGTAATGTAAAGAAGAAAATAGGGGGCGGGAAAAAGGAGAGAGGTAAGAAAAATAGCTGTAGCTCCTTTTGTCCCATCGAGCAGTAATGTCAAAATGGCAAGTTTTTTATTTCCTGTGCGCAGAACGTTGGTGGCTCCGATATTTCCTGATCCAATGGAGCGAATATCCCCATACCCTGCAATTCTAGTCAGAACCATTCCAAATGGAATGGACCCTAAAAGATAGCCAATGAGAGCGGAAATCAGGAGATGTAAAATCATGCGGCTCCTATCAACAAATCAAGAATGGCCATGCGGACAAAAACACCGTTGGCGGCTTGTTTGAGTATGAAGCTGCGCTCCTTGTGGTCAGCGACTTCATCAGAGATTTCAACGCCGCGATTAATGGGCCCCGGGTGCATCACAATCGCATCTGGTTTGGCCAGAGCGAGACGCTCCATCGTCAAACCGAATTGGTGGAAGAAAGAAATATCATCTGGAATAGCTGCGCTTTCCATGCGCTCTTTCTGAAGGCGAAGCATCATGACGACATCACATCCATGAAGCCCTTCTTCGAGAGAACCAAAAATCTTGACGTTTGGAGAGGAAATTTTCTGTGGCAACAACAGTGGCGGGGCGATGATATGGACATTAGCTCCCATTTTGGAGAACAGAGCCACGTCAGAGCCGGCAACGCGGCTATGAGAGACATCTCCGCAAATGGCAATGGTCAGGCCTTTCAGGGAACCTTTGGCCTCAATAATCGTCATCGCATCCAAGAGAGCTTGAGAGGGATGTTCCCGCCAGCTATCTCCTGCGTTGATAACCGGACATTTGACAAGGTTCGCGACAAAATGCGGGGCATTATATTCGTGGTGGCGGATAATGATGGCATCTGGTCCGATTGCACTCAGATTTTGAATCGTATCGGTAAAGGTTTCTCCCTTGCTAGCTGAGCTAATTCTTTCATCCCAGTTGATGAGTTTTGCTCCGAGGCGCAAAGCTGCCATTTCAAATGAGGTGCGCGTACGGGTCGAATTTTCAACAAACAGGGTTAGAATAACCTTGCCGGCCAAGCGATCCAGATAGGTCTGTCCTTGGGCGAGCCCTCGTTTGTAAAACGAGGCGCGGTCCAGCAGAAGGGAAATATCCTCAAGGCTGAGGGGGGGAATGTCGAGGAGGTGTGGTGTGGAAATTTTCTGTGTCATAAAGCCGCTTATGACTCATATATATAGGACTTGTCCAGCCCCAAGGTTTGTTATTTCTATAATCTTTGTCAAAAACATCTCCCCCCAACCTATGTGACGGCGGGGGGAGATAGGGCTCTCAAATAGGAAAAAGTCAGGTCGGCATCATTCCGGTAAACATGACTTCGTTTTTCAAGCGGTCGTATTTATAGACCTGTGTTTCGTCACCTTTGGGCCTAAGGAAAGGCGGAGGGGTAAACTTAGTGAGGAGCTTTCCGGCACTGGCTACGAGGTCTGTTGCGGCAATTTTGGCATGTTGGACCTGGTGAAAGAACGTATCCATAACTTTGCCGTAAGCTTCTTCAGCAACTTTCATACCCATCACAACCATATTAACGATTTTTCCGGCCTCGGGCAGAAGCCCCTCAACGGCACTGGCAAAAGATGACATGGACGGGCTAAAGGGTTTTTTGAGGGCAGGGCGTTTTCCTCCACCAGAAGAAGAGGCTTTCCCGCTTTTTCCTTCATCTTCATCTTCACCGTTTGCAACTTCGGAGTTGGATAGAGTGCGAATGCTACCGGTGAGAACATCAATCTCAATAAACGTCGGAGCTTGAAAACTGACAGGATAACGGGCGAGCTCTTTGGCAGGGAGGTCTCGGCCACTCAGGCCAGCTTTTATCTCAATGCGAATACGCTCAGAGCTGCGCCAATCGTAAACAATACAATGGCTTTTGTATTCCCCAGGTTGTGGGCACGGCTTAACAACGCGCTTCCCCGGGTAAAACGGCTCATCTAGGCCTGCTTGTTTGATAAAATCCTGAATATTGACGTTCATGTTTCACACCATTCCTGTTAGGGGGCTTTGTAAGGGGGAAATCTTGTTTCTTTTTATCCCTAGCCCGCTTCTTGTTTTCTATAATGATAGAAAAACATGAATCATTTGTTAATAGGCTCATTTTTTAATTGCATAAAACTTTATTCAATTACATAATTTATTAATATTCTTGGTACAAACTGAATAATATAGCCATTGAGATGTGGCAGGAAGATTTTGCTAGGAATAGGGTTGGTTTTAGAAAATAAACAGTGTGTGTAGGCGGAGGCTTTTCGAATGAATAAATCCATTTATCTCTCGGTTCTGGCGGTGTTGCTTGCGGGGTTTATTTCTCCAGCTCAGGCCTTCCCATCGCGGAGTATGACACAAACGGAGATTGCTGATTACTATAAACTTTCTCAAGGCAGATACTCGGCGGCGGCGACACCCAAGAGCTCAGCCGTAGCTGGTGGTGCGACCACAACAGCGACGACCGAAACGACAGCGAATACCAAAAAAGTGGACAGCAAGGCGATTGCAAAGTATGTAGGCTTGGTTGCTGGTGGAGCTGGAGGGTCTCCGTCTGGATTGTTAGCAGCAGGAACTTCGGTTGGTGGGGTTAAGACACCTGTAACTGCTGCCGCTATCCGAGTTGCTGGTGGAGCTGGAGGGTCTCCGTCTGGATTGTTAGCAGCAGGAACTTCGG
>CAYZAR010000037.1:0-10392 GCA_964476455.1 uncultured Micavibrio sp. | reverse complement strand
CCCCTTCAGGTTGGGTTGATTTTCGTGCGCGGAAGATGCAAGAGATATCGAACTGGTTGAAGGAGAGAGGCCATAGCTCAAATACGGCAGCATAAGAACGCAACGACGACACCCGCGATGCGGCGTTGGATCCAAGAAAACCGACATCTGCCAACGACGCAGATCATGCGCGAGAAGGGGCTCAGCCGGAACACGGTCGTGCGCTGGAAATCGCGCGAGGATACGACCGATGCCAGCAGCAAACCGCACTCTCAGACGAGCCAGTTCGCGGACTGGCAAGAGGCGTTGATTGTCGAAATCCGCACCACTTTCCTGCTGCCCTTCGACAGTCTTCTGGCCGTGGTTCAAAAATTTATCCATCCCGCCTGCAAGAAACGCGCGCTAGAGCGCTTACTCAAGCGCAACGGCGTGAACAATCTCAAAGACCTGATGCCGCTTGAGGAGGGCGCAGAGCGGCCTGTCCAATCCTTCAAGGATTACAAACCAAGTTTTCTGCACGTGGACGTGAAGTACCTGCCGCAGATGGCCGATGAAACGGAACGCAAATATTTGTTTGTCGCGATTGACAGAGCCACTCGCTGGGTACACATGGCGATCATGCCGGACAAATCGGCGAGTTCGGCGGCGGCGTTTTTGCAAGAGTTGATCAAAGCGTTTCCTGGAAAGATCGAAAAAATTCTCACCGATAACGGAAAAGAATTTACCGATCGCTATTGTCGCTCCGGCGAGCGCGAGCCCACCGACAAGCACCCTTTCGACCGTGTGTGCAAAACCCACGCCATCGAACATCGTTTCATCAAACCCAAACACCCGCAGACAAATGGCATGGTCGAACGCTTCAACGGCCGCATCACCCAGATCCTGAAAACGACACGCTTTCAGTCATCGCAAGAACTGTCTGAAACCCTCAAAAACTACCTGCACAGCTATAACCACTTGCTTTCCCAAAAAGCCCTCGGTTATAAACCTCCCATGCACGCCCTCGCCCAACAATGAAATCAACCCAACCTCAAGGGGATGGACATTTAGTTAGCTTAAGCCCTTAAGCCAAGCGGCGCAGGCTTTGCTCCATGACCACGAGGCTTGCAAGGTCTAGGGCCTCCTTACGGTCAAGCAAGGCGATCATCTCCTGAACTTGGGCAACGCGCTGGCTGTTTTTCTCGAACCACAGATCAAGACTATTAGCCCCCAGCTTGCTTTGGCCAATGTCCTTGAGAATGCGCATCGTCAGGTCAGATTGGGTCGAATAGAGCTGGTCCAGTAGTCCAGAGATAGCCAACTCTGACCAAAGAGATTCCGCTTTGAGGCCTTGGGCCTTGTGGCGCAAATCCTCAAAGCGAAGCTTGGCTCCCAAGGCAAAGAAAACGCGTGCCGTCATTAAGAGATCAGTTTTGAGGGACTCGGATATTTTGATGATGTCTGGTCCCATGCCGAGCAAAGGAAGCAAAGCCAAATCTCGCGCCAATTTATCTGGCAGCCCCCCTTCTTTCCATGATTTAAGTCGTTCGGTCAGGTGGGTTTGTCCGGCAGTGGGCAGAATCTTATCAAGCCCTGCCCGCAGAGCTTGGATCCCTTTCTGGAACAACTGACCATCTTTTTCGCGGTGAGCAGGCCGACCAAGACGGGTCAGAAACCAAAAGATTTCCCTCTCTGCTAGTCTTGCGATTTTGCGCAAAGCTTTGAGTTGGATATGGGCTGGAACTTTGTTGTCTTGCTTCTCAACCTCATCCCATAGCTCACGCAGGCCAAACGCATCACGAGTCACCATATAGGCATTGGTGATACTGGCTGTATCCGCGCCGGTCTTCTCCATGGTCATGCGAATAAATGTCGGCCCCAGACGGTTGATAATTCCGTTTGAAATAGCGGTTGCGATGATTTCGCGGCGCAGACGGTGCGTTTCAATTTCCTTGCGATATTTTTTCTGAAGAGCTTCAGGGAAGTACCGAATCGCCCAATCCATCATGGCGGGATCATCGGGCAGTTTTGTTTTCAACAAGGCATTCGTGTAGGTGATTTTCCCGTAGCTGAGGATAAGGCTCAGTTCGGGACGAGTTAAGCCCTTCCCATCCTTACGACGATTTTCAATTTGTTCGTCGTCTGGCAAGAATTCGACCTTCCTGTTCAACAAACCGCTCTTTTCCAACGAGGTCATAAAGGATGCATGATCGGAAAGAGTTTCTGCGGCTTGCAATTCCATGAGGGATAGGGCTTGGGTTTGTTGGTAATTGTCGCGGAGGACCAAGCCAGCAATTTCATCCGTCATGCCACTGAGCAATTTATTGCGGGACTTTACATCCATAGTTGATTTGGGCCGCGAGACAATGTCGGAGAGCAAAATCTTGATGTTGACTTCGTGATCGGAGGTATCAACTCCCGCCGAGTTGTCAATAAAATCGGTATTCAGGCGTCCACCCTTTTGGGCATATTCAATACGGGCACGTTGGGTCATACCCAAATTCGCCCCTTCGCCAATAACCTTTGCTCGAAGCTCAGGGGAGTCAATCCGCAAGCTATCATTGCCACGGTCCCCCGCATCTTGATGAGATTCAACGGTGGATTTGATAAAAGTCCCGATTCCGCCGAAATAGAGCAGGTCTGTGCGGGCCTTGAGCATAGCGTGAATCAGCTCGGCTGGTGTCACGGTTGCTTTGCTCAGATCAAAACGTTTTTGAATCTCAGGTGTCAGTTGGAGTGCTTTTTCTGAGCGGAGAAAAACCTTCCCACCTTTCGATAGTTTTTTAAGATCGTAGTGATCCCATCCTTTGACTTCGCCAAATAGACGGGCGCGTTCTTTGTAACTGCTTTCACAATCAGGGTTAGGGTCACAGAAAATATGAAGGTGGTTAAACGCGCCGATCAGGCGAATTTTGCGAGATTGCAACATTCCGTTGCCAAAAACATCTCCGCCCATATCGCCGACCCCGACAACATCAAATTCGCTGGTCTGGGTGTCGTGGTTTAATTCGCGGAAGTGACGTTTGACCGATTCCCAAGAGCCTCTGGCGGTAATCCCCATTTTCTTGTGGTCATAACCTGCGGAACCGCCCGAAGCGAAGGCATCCCCCAGCCAGAACCCGTATTCAAGCGACAAGGCGTTGGCAATATCAGAAAAAGTTGCAGTCCCTTTATCGGCGGCGACAACAACATAAGGGTCATCTTCATCACGCCGAATGACATTCTGAGGAGGGATGATCTTTTGGCCCTTCTGGTTGTCGGTTATATCAAGAATGCCGCGCACAAGAGTTTTGTAACACTCAATGCCCTCTTTTTGAAAGGCTTCACGCCCTCCGGCTTTCGGAGGTTGCTTGACAATAAAACCACCTTTGGCCCCCATCGGAACAATCACCGAGTTTTTAACCTGCTGGGCTTTCATCAGTCCAAGAACTTCCGTTCTGAAATCCTCGTTCCGGTCGGACCAGCGAATTCCTCCTCTTGAAATTCGATCCATACGAAGATGAATGGCCTCTACCCGTGGAGAGTAAACAAAAATTTCACGAAAAGGACGTGGATCGGGAATTTCAGGAACAGCAGAGCTGTTGAGTTTCACGGCCAGATACGGTTTGGTTTGCCCAGATGAACCAGTTTGAAAGAAGTTGGTTCGCAGAGTTGCCTCAATCAACGCTGTCAAGCCCCGCAAAATACGGTCTTGATCCAGCGCGGTAACATTCTGCAGGTTTTGCCGAATTGCGGTGAGAATAGAATCTGGCCCACTCTTGACCTTGGTCACGGCGCGCGACGGATTAAACAAGGCATGGAAAAAATCAACCAACAAACGAGCAATTTGCGGATAATCGGTTACGGCTTGTTCCATATAGGGCAGAGAAAATGGAATTTTGGTTTGGCGCAGATAACGAACATAGGTCCGTAGAATAGTGACATCCCGCCAAGGCAAATTGGCAGTGAGAACGAGGCGGTTCAAACCATCATCTTCAATCGTTCCTGCCCAAACGCCCTTCAGGCAAGCCTCAAACTGATCTTTTATTTTTGCAACATCTTCTTTGCTAGAGACAGTACCTTCCTCTGTGTGGACTTCCATCAGAAAGTCTTGAATCCAGATAGGAGTTTGTGAGCCTTCAGGGCAAACTTCAAATGGGTACTCGGCAATAACCTTAAGTCCCATATTTTCAAGCGTAGGAAGAATATCCGAGAGGGGCAGAGGTTTCCCCGGGCTAAAAAGCTTGAGGGATAATTCATGGCTTGCCGCATTATAGGGCTTGTAAAGATCAAGAGCCAGTTCCCCATCACTAAGGACCGTTTCAATTTTAGAAATATCATGGACAGCTTGGCGTGCCTTATACATTTCTTGGTAAGCCGCAGGAAAAGCTGGACCATAGCGGGAGGAAAGCTCGGCAGCCGTATCTTCGTCGACTCCTCTGCCTACAAGGTCTTCGCCCAATCGTTCAGTCCAGCTACGCCCCTCGGCTTGCAGACGTTCTTCTATTTTACTTTCGTTTATTTTCTTTGGTGCGCCAGCTTTCCACTCTAGAACAAAGCTCACGCGGACCAACGGGGAATCGTCAACTGTGGAGTAAACATTGGTGCAGGTTGCACCAAGTTCTTCTTCCAAGATCAAGCTGAACTTAATCCGCAACCGCGTATCAAATCGATCTCGGGGGATATAAACCAGACAAGAAATGTTACGGTTAAACGGATCAACCCGTGTGTAGAGTGCAATGCGCGGGCGTTCTTGCAAATTCAGAATGCTAAGGCAGACATCATAGAGATGGTCAGGATTAATCTGAAACATCTCGTCCCGTGGATATTTTTCAAGAATATGACGAAGAGCGCGGTTGCTATGGCTGTTCTCTTCATAGCCAGTTTTCTCAAAAATTCTTTGGGTTTTAAGCCGCAATAACGGCAAGGTCGAAAGGCTGCGAGAATAGGTGACAGAGGTAAACAAACCAACAACCAAAACTTCTCCGCTTAAGACCCCTCGCGAATCGTACTGGGCAATGGTGATGGCATCTAGAGGAACGCGCCGATGTACGGGGGACTTTTGGGAAAGTTTGGTCACAAAAACAGGAGGCAATCCAGATTTTGCCTTGTGGTTACCAATAAAGTTCTCTTTATCAACTTCGTTAAGAAGGGAAGCTTCCCGCATATCGCTGAGCAGTCCAAGACCGGAGTTTTTAACAAGGATGCTCTTTGCTTGAGCTCCTGTACCAGTAACTTTGTAAGAAGAGTATCCAAGGAGTGTAAAGTTATCATCATGAATATAATCAAGAAAATCTGTATATTCTTGAACATCCTTGGCTGACGCCCCGCGCAGATTTCTCAACCCATTTTGGGCGGCTTTGACTTTGGCCTTGATCGTTAACCAGTCTTTGGTCCCAAAGTGAACATCTTCCATCACTGCGGTTAAATCGTGCTCCAGAGCAACCATTTGATCGTCGGTCAGGCGACGGTTCAGCTGGATAAAAATATGGGATTCCCCAGTAAAGCCAGCCCCTCTTTCTGTGCTAACCTCAACGACTTTCCCTTTTGTATCTCTCTGAATAAAAAGAAGAGGATGGATAATCTGTTCAATCAGCAAAGATTGCTCGGATAAGAGGGCCGTGATTGAATCGACAATGAAAACCATATCATCACTGATGATATGAATGGCGGTATGGGAATTTTTCCAACCGACTATTTTGTCTGAGGGGTTTGAAACTTCAACCAAGCAATGGCCCGCTATGCGATTCCTTCCGAGCTGTTCTTGGTGGGTGATAACATGATCGAGAAGAGAGGGTTCGATATAAACAAGATCATCGCCGTTGATGGCATCAAGGAAGGATTTGCGAAATCCAATTTTATCATTCTGTCCGGTTGTTCTTGAAAGTTTAGTATTTGTCGTTTTCTTGTTTTGCATGGAAATATCCGCTTTTATGGACCTTGTTCACCCAGAGTGAGTTTGAGAAAACAGCAATAAAGAGGTTTGGTCAAGATGTGCCGACAAGTCTTGAACTATTTATTCTTCTTGCGATGCAGGAAATATAAACCCGCCAGTTGTGGTGGCGGGTTTAAGAAAATTAGGTCTTGAAATGGAACACACCTAGAAACGGCGACTGACGTTCAGATAGAAACGTGAATCGGTGTCGTTCTCGGTTCCTACGTCTTCGGTGAGAGGGCGAGCAAGGTAGACCTCGGTCTTAAAGCTGTCCACGATATCTGTCCGCAACCCTAGACCCGCAGAGGCAAGGGAGTTGATTTTATCTGCGCTGGTGGTGGCATCTTCGTTCCAGACACGGCCAGCGTCATAGAACCCGAAAACTTGCGGGGAAGTGAACCATTCGGACTTCAACGGGGTGTTCCACTGAACTTCGACTTTGGCGGCAAAGCCGTCATCGCCCGTGATTTCAGAAGGATCATAGCCGCGCCCGTACCCACTCCCGCCAACGCCGAATTCTTCGGAAGAGAGAAGAGCAGAACTGGCGTATTGGCCTTTGACACCCAACAGAAGATTGAAGTGAGATGTCAGGTGCTGCAACCGCTCAAGCGTTCCTTCGACTTTGAAGAATTGTGGATTTCCATCAGGGCGAGTCAAACGTGAGCTGTCCTCATCGCTGGCTCCAAGAATATTGAGTCCTTTGGCGAGTTCAAGGTCCATTGTACTGGCTCCCCCGCTGAAAAGGGAGTCAATAAACTCAAGACGACCACCAATGCGAAGCGCACGGATATGGTCTTCCCGTTCGTCTGGAATATTATTCTCGGTCGTGGTGCTACGTGCATCAAAAAGAGCGCGACCAGTGAGGTTGAGCCCACGCGTGCGAATGAAAGGATGCTGCACGGTCAAGGAGGCATATTGAGACTTGCCCAGAACGTCCAAAGCGCGAAGATCAAGGCCAGGTTTGGTGTTGGTGTAGCTATAGAGAGCTTCGACACCCGTACCAAGCGAGCCAATCGGAGCCCAATAAGCTATGGAACCATAGGCCAATTCGCGGTCAAACAACCCACCATGCGGCGCATAAACGACCTGACCCGTTACACGTTCGTTATAACCGAAAATCTGGGAGTTAATCACGCCCGCAGCAGTTCCTTCCCATTTTCCGAGGTAACGAGATCCAAAGTTGTCAATGCCGACCAAGCCTTCAAACGGCGAACGGGTTACAACAATGGCGAGATCTGCTGCCCCAACAGTTGTGGGCGATGGTGAAATAACACTCCGCGCAGAAACCCCGGGAAGATCATTGATTAAAAGGAGTGCGCGTTCGAGGTCGGCGACATTGAGAGGCCCCCCATCTTTCTTGATCCCTGCCGCATAGCGACGCATCAGCGGAAGGGCGTTTGCTTCCTTTGTGGCATCTCCTTCAACTGTGATGTTTCCAATCGTCCCTTCGACAACTTGAAGACGGGCGACCCCGCCTTCAATGGTTTGGGGAGGAACAACAATCTGGGTCAAAATATAGCCATCGTTCCGGTATTTAGCGGTAATTTGTGCGGCAATTCCGTACAAATCGGCCAAGGAAATTTCAGTGCCAATCCGGCTTGCGTATTCTTTTTCCAACTGGGCTGGGCTGTAAACCGTTGCCCCTTCGAAAGAAATGCTGGAGAGGGTGAAGTGAACATTTTCAGATCCCGCCGGAGCCACAGTAGCCCCTGCTTTGCGAACTTGAATATCAGGGGTACTGGCCGGAACTTGCGTCTGTCCCTGCACACGGTCTTCGACCCGTCCAACGTCTGCCGCGCCCGGGGTGATGGCCTGAGCAAGAGCGAGAGAGGGACTCCCGACGGCCACGGCAATAAGCGCACTGGATAAAAGTGAACGCAAAATGGTTTCGGAACGATGTGTCATTTGTTGGGTTCCCCCTAAAAAATCTTTGTTTGAATAAGAAGCCGCCACTAAACAGCTTAGTGGACAAGATTGCAACTACTCATGAATATGAACTCAAAACTATAAAAAGGAAAGACACCTTATAAGCGGGGCTTTAACTTTGAGGTTTTTATGTCACAGATTCATGGTTACTTCTGGAAATTTTTAACCTCTCCGCTTTTTACGACAACTGCGTAGAAATTGGCAGTGCGGTAGGCCTGCTGAAAGAGAATGTCGTAAGAAGACAATTCCTGTGGGTTGGAAGTGCGGATAACAGCCAGACCGTTTGGATAATCCTCAAACCATTTTGGCAAATCACCTTCGAGAACAAAGTGAACTGGTGTATCAAGCTGACCTAAAAATCCAAATTCGCCGTGATAGGTTCGGATCGTGGCGATGGGGTGGTTCGGGTAAGAGGCTAGAACCTTAGCAATCGGAGCCAAGTCAAAATTCGGAAACAGACTATCCTTTGCCTCGAGCATCAAACTTCCCATAAAAATGACCATGCTAACCATGATGCTTAACAAGCCAACCTGATAAGTTTTCTTTACGGAAAGCAAAGCAATCAAAGCAATAGCAAGGCCGGCTATCCATGACCATGTGCCGTCTATGTTTTCCGCAACATCGGAGAGCAAAATCTGTTTTGGAAAAGCAGGAAGAAGAACATCCGCAAATATCTTGAGAGCAAGCGGCAAGAGACAGAGCAAAAGAGGCAGGCTAAGAGCAGGCAGTAGGTCCAAAGGTTTCCAGTTTTGTTTAACTTTTTCGATAGCAACAGCCACTACCAAGGATATACCAGCCAAAAGCGGCAATAAATAATGGACCTGTTTGCCGCTGATAAAGCAAAAAGACAGAAAGACAGGAGGAACCCAGCAGAGGACAAAGCGAAGTAAAGCTTTTTCTTCTGGTGTTGCGTTGCTGCGAAGAGATTTCAGGCCGCTCCATAAAGCCGGAGAAAAGGCCCACGGTAAAAGAAATAGGGGAATAAACCCGACATACCACCAAAAGGGCCTTTGGTGGTCGAACGCCTTGACCATGCGGCCAGCGGTTTGCCCCCAGAAGATTTTGTCACGAAATTCTGGCCCGCCTTCAATCCCTGCCGGAATCGCCCAGCAAAGGGCAAGAGCTGCCCCTAGCAAAACAGCCCCTAAAAATCCAAGCCCCCATATTTTTCTCGGAATGGAAGGGGCTTCTGGCTTTTTCCAAAACCTAATTAGAACCACAGGGAATAAGAGGTGCAGCAAAATAACAGGCCCTTTGATAAGGGCTCCCGCGCCAACGGCCAAGGCAAATCCGAGTAAATAGAGCTTTTTACCCGTTTGGGCATATTGCCAAAGAGAGAGGAACCCGCCAAGCACAGCAACGCTAAGCAAGACATCAAACATAACCAGTGAAGAATAAATCATGAAAGGAAGGGAGCCTCCTAAAATAGCCGTTGCCACAAGTGGGAAGCTTCGATTGGAGGGCATCATCCGGTGGGCAAGAAGTCCGTTCAGGCACAAAACAGCAAAACTGGCGAGAAAAGGAACGGCCATAGCCGCTTTTTGGGAAAATCCAAAAACGGCCCAAAACAAATTAATCAACCAAAACAGGACAGGCGGTTTGTGGTGGTAAGCTTCCCAGTTCAGGGTCGGAAGAACCCAATTCCCCGAGTGATGCATTTCCCATGCAACCGTTAGATAGCGGGTTTCATCAATGGGAAAAAGCGGACGGGAAAAGGAGCTGACACCATAAAGGCAGAGGCACAATATCGCGGCAAGAAGAAGAACACCCCATAATGGGTGAGGTCTGGTTTGAAAAATCATCACAGGTCCTAAAAAACCTTTACTCCCCCATCGCAGCGGCTTTGTCTTTCGAAGGTTGCCGATAGATCAGATAGATGTTGCGCAGGTAAATGAAAAGCCCAGCCCCTTGGCCAACAATAAAAACAGGATCTTCGCGGTGAATGGCGTAAAGCAAAAGAATCGCCCCGCCGGAAAGGCTAAACCACCAAAACATATTGGGAATAATGCTTTTTTTGATCTTTTCCGAGGCGAGCCACTGGATAATAAAGCGGGCCGAAAACATAGCCTGCCCCATGAAGCCCACAATCATCCAAACCATCGGGTCTTTGGCGGCTTCTACACAATCTTGTGTTGTCATATTTTTACCTTTAGCCCAGATCTTCGCGGGCAACCATTTGTTTGGCCGCACGTTTTTGGAGCCAGAGCACTCCAACAATATCAAAAATTCCGGCCCAAAGCCGATCCCAGAACCCATATTTTGAAACGCCCGCTTCGCGGTGGCGGTGACCAACATCAGCCAAAAGGACCGTCCCGTATTCCCGCTGGAACAAGGCTGGAATAAAGCGGTGCATATGGTTAAAGTAAGGCAGCATCAGGAAATCATCGCGGCGGAACATTTTCAAACTGCACCCCGTGTCGCGCACCCCATCTTGCAGCAAAAAAGACCGAATGGCGTTGCCCGTGCGAGAGGTAAATTTTTTGAGCGAGCTATCCATACGTTTTTGACGCTGTCCCGCGACCAAAAGCATTCTGGTTCCTTCCGGAACCGAAACCCACTGGTTGTAAAGAAGAGGAATATCGGCGGGATTGTTT
>CAYZAR010000036.1:0-10814 GCA_964476455.1 uncultured Micavibrio sp. | reverse complement strand
ATTCAAGTCACGCGATGGGGAACAGGAATTGAGGAAACTTTTTCCAAGGCGCGACTTGATATTCTACGCTTTGTGTTGGTTTCTTTAATCATGACCAGCGCGTTGTCGCTCTATCTAGCTGGAAGCATTGGTCACCCTCTTCGGAAACTGGCAAGCGCAGCAGAATCCTTGCGGCTCAACAGGGGGCAATGGGTTGATATTCCCGACATGAGCGACAGGCAGGATGAAATCGGAGAATTATCTCATTCTTTGAAAGAAATGACGGGATTTTTACAGGCACGCCTAGACACCATAGAAAGATTTGCCGCTGATGTTGCTCACGAGCTCAAGAACCCATTAACTTCAATGCGCAGCGCAGTTGAAACTTTGCCACGTGTTAAAACTGAAACGGATCGTGAAAAACTGGTGGGAATCATTCTTCACGATTTACAACGCATGGACCGTCTCATCTCTGATATTTCGCAAGCTACGCGTCTAGATGTCGAACTAGCCCGTGAACTGCCCGACGAAACAGATCTGCGCCAAGTTCTTCTCCCCCTGATTGATGCCTATCGCAAACCTCTAGAGCGAGCACGTGGCAGCGAGATTGACTCAAACAGCAATATTCACGTTGAAGGCCTACAAAATTCAGTAACTGTTCTAGGACACGCTGGACGTTTGGCCCAAGTATTCGAAAACTTGATTACCAACGCTTTGTCTTTCTCTCCTCCGGAACGTCCGATTAGAATTCTGGTTGATAAGAACAAAGAGCGCGTCAAAGTTGTTGTTGAAGATGATGGACCAGGAATTCCACCCAATCGGCTTGAAAAAATTTTTGACCGTTTTTATTCTGAACGACCAGCGACTGAAAGCTTTGGAATGCACTCAGGGCTAGGTCTTTCTATTGCCCGCCAAATTGTAACCGCTCATGGTGGAACCATTCATGCAGAAAACTGTATAAACGAAAGCGGGGCCATTAAAGGAGCCCGCTTTATCGTCAGATTAAGGATACCACAACATGACTGAAGTTTTACCTTTGCGCCCCTTGATTTTTGTAACAGGCCTTTCGGGAGCAGGTTTATCTTCGGCCCTAAAAATTCTTGAAGATATAGGGTTCGAAGTCTTTGATAATTTTCCCCTGAATCTTTTGCCGAACCTTCTGGAGCAAGAAAAGCCAGCAGACCGCCCCATCGCCATTGGCCTTGACAGCCGCTCTCGGCATTTTAATCCCTTGGTTCTGCTAAAAATAATGGCAGATCTACGAGAAAAAAACGAATGGATTGTTAAAACCATCTTTTTGAGTGCTGATGACGCTGTGCTGCTTAAACGGTTTACTGAAACAAGACGAACCCACCCCTTGGCGCGAGATCGTTCAGTCGGAGACGGAATTGCCGCAGAGAAATCACTCCTTTTTCCACTCAAACACCAAGCTGGATATGTGATTGACACCAGCGACTTGTCTATCCATGATCTGAGGCGGATTATCGAAGGATTTGCCGGAGGCCTGCAAGATAGTCGCCTGAATCTTACTGTCATGTCTTTTGCTTACCGTCATGGCTTACCACGTGAAGCAGATTTAGTTCTTGATGTTCGCTTCTTGCAGAACCCAAACTGGATTCCTGAGCTAAAAGATAAAACTGGACAATCTCCCGAAGTCCAAGCTTATGTTCAAGAAGACGAGGCCTACACACCTTTCTTCAATCATATCAAAAGCTTTCTAGACTTGATGTTGCCACGATACCAGCAAGAGGGGAAAAGCTACCTAACAATTGCCTACGGCTGCACGGGCGGAAAACACCGCTCGGTAACCTTAGCAGAGGAAACAACAAAATGGCTAAGAGCGCGGGGAGGATCGGTTACGCTCCACCACCGCGAACTCAAAAGTCATCCGTAGTGTTTCTCGATAAACTCATTGAGGAGGCGAACCCCGTACCCGCTTGCGAAGGGAATAGGATTCGTCGGTTTCTCTTTGGACATGGCCACACCAGCAATATCCAAATGAGCCCATGCACGACCTTTATCAATAAACTCTTCCAAGAAAGCCGCTGCGGTTGAAGACCCCCCATACCGCCCCGCTCCGATGTTTTTAATATCTGCGAAAGGCGAATCCATTTCTTTGCGAAAGTGTTCAGCAAGCGGCATCCGCCATATTTTTTCACCCGAGCTTTCACTGGCTACAGAAAGTTTTTTCCACAAATCTTCGTTGTTCACAAAAGCTCCGGCATACTCTGTGCCAAGAGCAATCATAATAGCTCCAGTCAATGTGGCCAGATTAATGACCAGTTTGGGATCAAACTTCTTTTGCACATAGCTAAGAGCATCAGCCAAGACAAGGCGACCTTCAGCATCTGTATTAAGAATCTCAACCGTTTTTCCACAGTAAGAAGTCACAATATCACTTGGACGCGTGGCCTCGTCTGAGATTGCGTTTTCAGCAAGAGCCACAACCGCAACAACAGGAACCTTGCACCTTCTGGATGCCAACATATGCATGGCTCCCACAACGGCTGCAGCCCCCCCCATATCCATTTTCATGTCAGTCATGCCTTCGTAGGGCTTGAGACACAACCCACCACTATCAAACGTGATTCCTTTGCCCACGAGAGCCAAGGGTTTTTCTCCCTTTTGTTTGGCTGTTCCAGCCCCAGACCAACGCATGATCACAACACGCGGCGAATGGTCAGATGCTTGCCCTACCGCCAAGACCAGATTAAATCCCTGCTTGGCGAGGGCTTTTTCGTCCAGAATATCAACTTTAACACCCAAGGGAGTCAGCAATTCCTTGGCCGTATCTGCAAAGCTCTCAGGATAGAGTTTGTTAGGAGGATCGTTGACGAGATCACGAGTCAGAAAAGTTGCGACAGCAAGCTGCTCAAATTTTTCAAACGTGGTTGTTGAAACTTTTGGTGAGACACTAAGAACGGAAAGAGATTTGAATTTCGGCTCTTTTTCCTTGTCCTTAAGATTGGTTTTGTAGTGATCGAAAGAATAGGCCCCCAGTCGAAGACCAAAGGCAATATGTTGAACCAGAGGGGTTTCCTTATCTTGAAGACCGTCAATGTCTTCTGCGTTTAGAAAAATAGCTTTCTCGCTTCCCTGTGCTTTGAGGGCAGCAAGCAGTTTTCCCCCCGCCGTTTCAAGTTTTGAAGATGTCGTCTTGCTTTTGTCCCCAAGCCCCAGCAAAATCACTCTCAAATACGGAGCTTTGGGAGAAAGAGGGAACGAAAGTGTCTGGCCTTCGTTAGCTTTGAAAGCCTTGTTGTTGTCCAAATGGTGTTGAAGCAACCCGCCCAGCATCTGATCGGCAGTTTTGGCCGCAGGAGTCAGTTTTTTGTCCGAGAATAAGGCGATAACGGCCGTGTCAACTGGACTGCTCGGGGATTTTACGAATTCAATACGAGGAGAATTTGAGGACATGAGAAAACTCGCTTGGTTGTGGGGCTGACGCTTTTCTGATAGAGGAACACTGGAAAGGGGTGCTGTCAAGCGGAGCCTTCATGTTAATTGTAGATCGATATGTTTTTCGGAATGTAGCAATTGCGGCCGTTTTTGTCATCGCCGTTCTGGCTGTGCTTGTGCTTTTGACACAATCTCTTCGTTTTCTCGAATTCGTCATCAATTCTGGAGCTTCTGGATTTATGTTCTGGGCCCTGACGCTTCTGACTCTTCCGAAGTTTTTTGAAGTTATTCTCCCGATTGGTCTGATGGCATCCGCAGTTTTTGTCTATAACCGAATGACGATGGACAGCGAATTGGTGGCCATGCGAGCCCTTGGCTTTTCGCCTTTCCGCTTAGCCCGTCCAGCTCTCTTGTTATCGGGGTTGCTTGGCATGGTGCTCTTTTTTGTTATGGGATGGGTAGCCCCCCTCGCCAATGATTCCTCTCATCAACTGAAACAATCCTTGCGCGGACAAATGGGTAGCTTTTTGTTTCGCGAGGGTATCTTTAATCAAGCCGGAAAAGGACTGATGGTCTATGTCCGAGAGAGAGAATCTAGTGGCAATTTGCGTGGGCTTTTAATTCACGATTCCCGAGACTCCCTAAAGGCTCCTTCTACTATCATTGCCGATTCCGGAGTGCTTGTTATCACCGATGAGGGGCAGCAGGTCTTGGTCTATGATGGCTCCCGCCAAGACTTTGACGCAAAAACGAGCACGTTGAAACGATTGGATTTCAGACAATACACCATTGATCTTCCCGCACCAGAAGGCGAGAAACGGCAACGCTGGAAAGAACCGGACGAACGCAGCCTCACCAAATTATTTTCTCCTGATCTAAGCAATGTAGATGACCGCAGCAAACGCAAAGCCTTCCGTCTCGAAATTCACCGCCGATTGCTAACCCCATTCCTCGTTCCTGGATTCACACTGGTTGCCCTGCTCTTTTTACTGCAAGGCCCCGTTGATCGCCGTGGGCAAGGCCGAAGAATTTTTATGGCCATTGGCGTTGTTGTTCTGCTGCAAATTTTATATCTCGGGGCCTATAATCTGGCCAAGCAGTCTCCAGCTGGTTATCCGGTGATGTATCTGGCGGCATTGCTGCCGATGGTAGCTTCTCTGGCCCTTTTCTTGAGAGGAGAAAAATTTCTTAGCTCCCTTCCCCAAGCTCGGGAGGATGTGACAAGAATCCAGACTTGCCCAAAACCCTCTCTCGTTACCTAGCCAAATTATTTGCTGTCAACCTGATCTTTATGGGAGCCATTCTGCTCGGGGTTATCTATCTTTTCGATATGATTGAGCTACTGCGCCGAGCAAGTAAATTCGAAGACGTTCCCTTTGGTGCTTTGTTCGAAATGGGCCTGCTCAAGGTTCCAGATATGTCAGAAGTCATCCTTCCTTTTGCGGTTCTTTTCAGTGCCATTTTTACCTTTTGGCAACTATCAAAACGTCAGGAACTTGTCGTGTTACGCTCGGCAGGAGTTTCAGTATGGCAGTTCCTCTCTCCAATTATCCTGATTGCCCTCATAGCAGGAGTTTTAATGGTTGGAGTCCTCAATCCTCTGGGAGCCACCCTCTATTCTCGGTACACCGTGATGGAAAACAAGTATCTGGACCGAGGCCAAAATAATATGGTCGCGGTTTTTGATGAGGGAATGTGGTTGCGTCAGGAAACCAGAGAGGGATACGCCTTTTTGCACGCAGGCACCATCCAGCTTCCTGAATGGCGGCTTGAAAAAGTAATGGTTCTTTTTTTTCGCAAAGACAACCAGTTTGACCACCGACTGGATGCTCAGAACGCTTCTCTGAAACCCGGGAATTGGCTGTTCCGAGAAACTGTTCTCAGCTTGCCAGGGAAACCATCCCAGCGCGAAGCTTCCGCCACCCTCCCTACCAGCCTTACCCCCAAGGAAATTGAGGAAAGTTTTTCTACGCCGCAATCCATGGGATTTTGGCAAATTCCCTCTTTCGTAGCTACACTCGAATCCGCAGGATTTGATTCGACTCGACTGCGGATACATTTTCAAACGCTTCTTGCCCAACCCCTTTTGTACGTTGCCATGATTCTGTTGGCTGCCTCGGTGGCTCTTCGACCCCAAAGACAAGGAGGAACTTTTCTCTTTGTTATTGGCGGAATTTTGATAGGGTTTTTCATATTCTTTTTTTCCAGTTTCTTGCAAGCCCTTGGAGCCTCTCACCAACTGCCCGTTTTTCTAGCCGCTTGGAGTCCATCAATGCTCTCAAGCCTCCTCGGCGTAGCAGCTTTACTAACCTTGGAAGACGGCTAGGGGTCCTTTTGCTGTATTTATGCAACAGGTCTAAAAAACTATGGCCTCCTTGCATTGACAGAACTGCTATTTCTGTCATTTTTTATGGTTGCTGTTGCGCTTTTGTACGGCATAATTAACCAAGCTGTAACCCGAACTTGTTTTACTCAATGTGTGTGTAAGTCCCTTTCTTTTGCGTGACTTAATGAATTGCCGTTTTTTAGATTTTATGAAGGTAGAGACATAATGATTGCCATCACCAAAAAAGCCGTTGGAACGACTTGCCTTGCGTTACTAGCCTCTCTCTCTTTGTCAGCTTGCGCAAGCGGTTCTGCCGGAGAAGTGGCAGATCCTGCCGAAGGGTTAAACAGAGGGATTTTCAAATTTAATGATGCCGTAGATACAGCAGTTTTAAGTCCTGTTGCCAAAGGCTATCGGGCGGTTGTTCCTCAACCCGCACGGACAGGGGTTCGTAACTTTCTGCATAACTTGAAAACACCGACGATTCTTGCCAATAACTTGTTGCAAGGGGACGTGCAAGGTGCCGGCGTGACATTGACCCGTTTTCTTGCCAATACTCTGATCGGTCTGGGCGGTGTGTTTGATGTGGCGACCAAAGGTGGCTTACCGTACCGTGAGGAAGACTTCGGCCAAACTCTCGGAACATGGGGCGTTGGCTCTGGTCCTTACATCGTCTTGCCGTTGTTTGGCCCAAGCTCGGCGAGGGATACGGCTGGGCTTCTGGTTGACTCTTACACCGACCCAGTTCGCTTGTGGCTAACCAATACAGACCGCGAAGAATGGTATATCGGGAAAGTGGCTATGGCCACAGTCGATAAACGCGAGGAATTGCTTGATGTCTTGGCGGACCTCAAAAAGAACTCCATTGATTACTATGCGGCCGTTCGGAGTGCTTACAGCCAACGTCGTACAGCCGAAATTGCCAATCAAGGCGGCAGTGGGGGCGGCGACCTACCTGATATGCCGTAATGGCTTAAAAACGAATCAAAGGGGCTATATGGCCCCTTTTTCTGTGTTTTTCCTCTTTTCAGCGCAAAGATTCTCCGCTAATTAAATGTCCTACCTATTGTTACTGAAAACGACTCTCAGAAGGATACCTATTTATGGCGACGTCACCCGCTTCGAAGAAATTATTATCAGCCCTTTTGTCAGGAACAGTTTTGTTGATGGGGCCAGTCGGCTTTTCAGGCGTGGCCAAAGCTGGGCAATCTCCCAACGTGCTCAACATAGCCGCCCAGCCAGACGCGCTCGGCCAAGGTGCTCTTGATTTTGTGAAGTCAACAGCAGAAAAAGGACTTACTTTTCTTTCCAATCCCTCTAGCAGCCACGAACAAAAGAAAAAAGAGTTCAAACGGTTGCTTGATAATAGCTTCGATCTTGAAACCATTGGCCGCTTTGCTTTGGGAAGATACTGGAACGCAGCCAGCCCCGCAGAACAAAAAGAATATCAGGCTCTCTTTTGTAAGATGGTAGTAGAGGTGTACGCCAACCGCTTCAACGATTACAAAGGCCAAAAATTTGAAGCACGGACTTTTCGTTCCATCGGAAACAACGACACACTTGTAACCTCTTACATTGTCCCCTCTGATGGCGGAACCAATGTTCAAGTTGACTGGCGCGTTCGTAAAAAGAATGGGGCTTACAAAATTGTTGATGTCCTCGTTGCCGGAGTGAGCATGGGTGTCACACAGCGGTCTGATTTTTCATCGGTCATTCAGCGCGGCGGTGGAAAAGTTGATGTTCTGATCGACCATCTGAAGAAAGATTTTTAGTCTAAAAATTCAGCAGCCTAAAAAATCTTAATGGACCTGTTGCAGAACTCCTAGGCCTCATCATTCCCTGAATTTTTTGATAGAAAAATTCTAAGGGAATCCCAAAATATCAGGATGCTATGGATCGCCCTAGAATTTGTCTTACGCCGAATTCGGACGATAACGAACTTTTGCAACAGGTCTATTCTGCCAGAGCACGGATTGTTTGCTACTCCCGCCTGCCCTCCACCCGTCACCCCCGCCCAGTGGAGAGAAGAAGAAAAGATCAAAAACAGGAAAATTTGTGCAATTGTAGAAAAATATAAGTTTTGTCTAATACTTTCTCAATTTCGATCCGGTCCGTATCGAAAGCTTGCGTTTTGTGGCGAAAAGGGCTAGATACGAAGTCATTTCAACTTATAAAAAAAGGAAAAATTATGTTAGCCGAACAGCAAAACAGAAGCATCCCCCTCTTTATGAGAAAATGCGACATAGCCAACAAAAACAATGCCGACTTCAAAGAAGGGGTTGACTACCTATATGATGAAGAGACCCAAAAATCTAAGCACACACATTATATGGGTATGACTGGGTACACAACGCGCAACGGCGATGGCAACGAAGATTTTCAGAAAACCGATAACAGTTGGGTGTCTCCAGAGTATGGACCACAGTAACAAGAAGAAGAAAAATCGCGAAGGCGGGGCCATGTGGCCTCGCTTTTTTAGAATACAAAAAAGTTTCCGAAAGCCAGAGTGAATGAATAAAGTTTTGTTCATCTCTAATTCCGGAGACTTGCACACAGATCTACTCATCGAAGCTTGCCAACGACATAGCGTGGAATGTTTTCGCTACAATACGGATCACTTCAGACTGAATGGTGCCATCACTTGGAATATAAAGAACCAAGGAAAATTTGCACTCGGGCCTCATCAGTGTGACTTATCAGATGTAGGCCTCCTGATTTATAGGAGACCTAAGCCCATATTTAACCAGAGAAATGATGTCGATAAATGGCTAGGATGGCTTTACGATCAAGAGTGGTCATCCATCGAAATATCAATATCAGAACTTGTTAAGTGCCCCATTGTCAATCCTGCTGGAGCCTCCTATTACGGCCAACACAAGCTTGTTCAGCTACAGCTCGCTCAAAAATATGGGGTTGCTTGTCCAGAAACTATTATCAGCAACTCACCTCTTGAGCTTGGCGCATTTTCAGACAAGTACTCTTGCGTTTCAAAAGCCATTTACGATTGCTCTACCACACACAACGGGACCGTCCACACCGGAAAAACAGTGTCAGTGTCAGAAAACGACATCCAAAGTTACGATCCGAAGTTTTGCCCAATGCTCTTACAAGAGAAAATTGATGCCGCTGCAATGTGGCGAATAGTTGTTGTTGGAGATTCTGCCTTCGGTTTTCGCCTTCATGGTAACGAACTTATGCAGGAAACAGATTCACGGTTGATTGAATTGAAACTGAGTGGGGAAGCAAGGGAAGTCCCTGAAACAATCCAACGAGGATTGATCTCTATCTGTAAAAGTCTTGGGTTGATTTATTCTTCTAGTGATTTTATTGAAGATCACGAAGGTCGCCTTTGGTTTATTGACCTCAATCCAGAAGGCCAATGGGGCGCATACGAAAAAAGATTTGGTACAAAAATATCTGATGAAATCATAAAGCTAATGGTCGCACATTGATGATGCAGAAGAAAATTGAGATTATTTTCGTTCGGAAAGGAAAATAAATGCAATGGATTGCCGATAACATTCTGCGTTGGATGTTGCTCTTCCTTCTTCTTGTTGACGCCTATGCCTTGGTGTTTAACAAGGGGATTCCAAACATTCGCACAGCCCCAGCCATCCGCAAGCGGATTATAAAACTCCTGAAAGAAGAAGCCGCAAAACACACGCGGCCAGAACCTTTTACCGTTGTTGATATGGGATCGGGGAATGGGTTGTTCACGCGGGAAATTGCCCGCGCCCTTCCAGAAGCTCGTGTTATTGGTCTGGAAATTTCCAAGCCGGCTTTGGCGTGGTCAAATTTTTTCAGAAAATTAGGCGGTTTGAAAAACCTCGAATACGTTGGTCAGGATTTTTTTAGTTACGATCTCGGTCACGCCGATGCTGTGGTCATGTATCTGACGATCTACCAGATGGAAACAATCGGTAAGAAACTTCATACGGAGTTAAGGTCTGGTGCGCTGGTGACCTCGAACCGTTTTTGTTTAGGAGATGGTTGGGAGCCAGAAGATTCCATTTCGGTCAAGACACTCTACCCTCACCAAAAAACTTTTCACATTTACCGCCAGAAGTGAGTTTCAAAATCTACCTCTTGAACTTTTGTTTGTCCTTCCCCCGCGATTCCCCCCCGTCATCTCCGCGCAGGCGGAGATCCGGTGGAGATGAAAAACACAAGGCCTTAAGCAAGCCAGATCCCCGTCTAAAAGCGGGGATGACAGAGACAAGAAAACACAGGAGAACGAAGAGATTCGCCTCCCCCCGCCCAGTGGAGAGAAGAAGAAAAGATCAAAAACAGGAAAATTTGTGAAATTGTAGAAAAACATAAGTTTTATCTAATGTTTTCTCAATTTCGATCCGGCCCGTATCGAAAGTTTGCGTTTCGCGGCAAAAAAGGGTATATTTGACCCAACTCAAAACAATTAACAGGAGGTTAACCATGTCCCTCGCTCGTAAGTTTTTTAATAACGCTGTTGCGCCCGCTGTTCTCGTTTTCGGTTTGGCCGCTGGTGCCAATGCGGGCGGTCTGGAGCCCGGGAAGTGCTATCCCAAAAACCAAGCTGAATCCGTCCTGAAGGCGGAAGGGCAATTCCCCATTATCATCGGCAATCGTGTCACCGATGATCGCAACGTCAATATCTTTTTCATGAACGATTTGGGTTATGGGTACAATATTGAGGGAGACAAACCAAAGGGGATTCCCTCTAACAAGGTGTGCGTAAGAGCCTCCTATAAAGATGTTCATCTGAACGACATTCGCAATGCGGAGATCCCCAGCTGGGGCAAGAATATCAGGACGGTGGGGAATGGTATTGACGTTAAGGGGGCCTATGCCAACGGAGCCCGTCTCATATTTGCCGCCCAAACCTATGAGAACGCCCCTGATAAGACCGAACGCCTTGGGAAGTACATAGTGGTTATCGCCGACGAGAAAAGGAAGGATGCAGATGCGTGGAGCGTTGACTCGCAGGGACGGCCCGACGGAAGTTTCGCTATGGTGGATTTTGGGATGACCCCCAAGATGCAGGAACTCCTCTCCAGCGGACAGAGGGCGGAAATATCCACCCCCGGCGCGTTGGCTTTGGCAAAAAGGTAGGGTATCAGCCAAACCCCATGCT